>CBDUMB010000346.1:0-4180 GCA_965368205.1 uncultured Pseudomonadaceae bacterium
CAGCGCCTGCAGGCTGCGACGCGCGCCGAGATGAATTGCGCTGACGATTCCTGTAGCCGGTGCGCAACATCGTATCTGATCAGAGTGATCAGTGAATACAACATCACCGAGACTGACATGATCACCCTGTTTAACTGCCAGAGCAGGTTTGATGCCCGGGTAGTCGATACCCACCAGTGCCACGCTGCGGACAGCAGTAGCCCCCACCGCGGGAGCAAAAGCGGAGTCCGGGGCTATATTCAAGCCGCGTTTGATGTCAATGCGCTGCATGATCCATGTTAAGCACTTACCGGGCCATATATCTCTACGTAGAAATCCTAGTAGGCTGCCAACAGGGATTGCACGAGTATGTTAGTTATGAGGGGATCATTGTTGAAATTTATCAGTGTCTTTATAAGCACTGCTGCCATCTGTTCTGCTGCTTTGCTGCATGGAGCAACGCCTTGTATTGCCTGTCATGCCGAAACGGTGAGGGAATTTTCAGCTGATCCACACAGCCGTGCGGCCGCCAACCAGCAGCAGGTGGATGCGGATTCGAGCGCTGTCTGTGCCAGTTGTCATGGCGACGTGGAACAACACAGTACTTCACCGTCGCAACGCCAGGGTATGCATTCCTTTGACGATGAACCCCCGGGCGAAGTAAATGCCGTTTGCAGCAGCTGCCACCAGGATAAACACCCAACCTCCGCAGACTCGCACGGGCGCGCTGGCCTGGACTGCACAGGCTGTCACAGCATTCATGGTGAGTTGCCTGTGGCAAAGCTGCCCGACAATTTCCGCGACGTCGATGGCGCTTCAGCAGTCTGTTATCAGTGCCACCAGGATACGTTTACGCAGTTTAACTTTAACGAAGGGCATCGGCTGGCGCAGGGCGCAGTGAGCTGCGTGTCCTGTCACGACCCCCACCAGCCTGATAAAGGTATGCAACTGGGTGGCTTCCAACAGGCTCAGTGTCGCACCTGTCATGCTGACAAAGATGGACCGTTTGTATTCGAACACGCGGCGTCGCGAGTGGAAGGCTGCAGCGCCTGTCACGCCCCCCATGGCAGCCCGAATCGACACATGCTGACCCACCAGGAAACCGGTGCGCTGTGTTACACCTGCCACGCAGCAGCACCACAGTTTCATCTTGGTTTTGGTCCCGGCCCTGCCAGGTTCGATGAACGGACCGTCTGTACCAACTGCCATGTGACCATTCACGGCTCCAATTTAGATCGACTTTTTCTTCGTTGAGGTGGTCTGTGCATAATGCCGTTACCGACAAAAATGTTCTGGCGCGATGTCTGCTGACCGGGATCACTATCCTGGCAACCAGCGTCTTTGCTGAAGAAGACTTTACCGGTCATGTCGAGATTGGCCTGCGGGAAGTCGACGTGCAGGGCGACAAAAACAAATACGATCAGTACATCAATTTATCAGATGGCGCCCGCCTGGCTGGATTTAGCGCACGTTATGCCCCCCGACAGAGTGAGGGAAACACACCGGATCTGTTGGATTTACGCATCGTAGGTTTAGGCGGCGAACCTTACGAAAGTATCGATGTTACCGCGCGCAAATACAGCACTTATCGCTTTCGCTACAGCCGCCGCAAATCCGAGTATTTCTATGAAGATCTGCTGGTGCGACCTGAAGACGCCAGTGTCGAAGGCTCAACAGGAGGCGATTTTCACCAGTTCGATTTTGAGCGAACGCGCGATACCTTGAGCCTCGGTCTGGATCTGACAAGCCAGGCAAAACTCACCTTTGATTTTGATCGCTATGAGAAAAGCGGTGACAGCACCACCACTATTGATGTTGAACGCGAAGAGTTTGAGTTGGATCAGCCCATAAACGAGGAGCTGCGCTCTTCCACGTTGGGATTTCAATACGACTGGGAGCGGGTCACACTCACCGTAAGAGAGCAGTGGCAACGTCATGAAAATGACTACAGCGCCTTTCTACCGGGCTTTTCTGCCGGTAGCGACCCCACCGAACCCACCGAGCTGAACAATTTCTTTCTGAATCAACCCTACAGCAGCGACGTGCGCGAACACGCCGTGGGTTTACAGATAAGACCCACGGACAAGTTGCAGACCCGGCTGGATTTCCGGCAGATCGATCTGGACCTTGATCTGGATGCTGCCGAGGGCGCCCAGGGTATCGATTTCCTCGGCAACCCATTCGACCGTGACCTGCAGGGTGTCGGCGAGGTGGAACGCAGCACCCAGCTGGTGGATGCAGAAGCCATCTATGCCCTGACCGAGCGATGGCAGGTTGGCGCAAGTATCAGGTATTACGAACTCGATCAGGACGGTTCTGTTGTGTTTGGCGGTGAACCTGCGGACAGTCATTGGCAGCTTGATCACCTCGGCTACGAGTTATCAGCGCAGGCTGCGCTGACCGATGATCTGCATATCGCTTTTGGCTGGCAAACAGAATCTCGTGATGCTGAGTTTGTGGAAACACAAATTGATGGCGTCTTTGCCCGCAGTGAAGATACCGATCAGACAGGTTTTTTTGTGCAGGCCAACTACCAACCGGACGCGCACCTGAAAATCAGCCTTACCGTGGAAGACAATCGTATTGACGATCCTTTTACGCTGGCATCTGCAACGGACGCTTTACGCTATCGGTTACGCGGCCGCTATCGCTTCGACAACGGTCTGAGTGTGACGATGTCGCACCGGCGCACGGACTATGAGAATACCAATACCGATTGGCAATCTACGACTGAGCAAACCGATATCAGATTCGAACTTGCCCTGGAGCGCTTGACCCTGGTTGCTGGTTACGCAAGCGTTGATCTGGAAAATGAAATTGATCAGCTAGTCAGAGGTGGCTTCCGCCAGGACCTGTTTGCCATTAAATATGAGGCTGACGCAGATTTCTGGGATGCTTCCGCGGACTTCCAGGTGAACGAAAAATTGTCTTTATCAGGTGCTTTCCGCACTTATGAAAACGATGGCAGCTTCCACGTGGAGCGGGATGATGTCCGGCTGGCGGCGCACTACACCCTGCCGCAGGATTATGTTGTTGGCTTGAGCTACCGCAAGATCGACTTTTCCGAAGGTGATCTGGAAGAGTTTGACGCGGATATATGGGAAATAACCCTACGCCTCGACTGGTAGCGTGATCCTGCTTCAACAGCACCGCAAGAAAGCAGGGCTGAACTCTACTTCTGAACCCAGGTATCAATGAAAACCCAGCCACCTGGCTCAGTTTTCTCGATCGTCTTTTTACCCGCCAGGGCTTCGACATCCGCCAGTGGAATTTCATTTTTTACAGCAATACGCTGATACTGGGCTTTGCGTTTGCCATTGATGTCATTGACAAGCGCGCTAACTTCCGCCGAGACGTTATCTCTCACCGCACCTAAATAGCCGTCTGCCCGCTCACCAACCAAGCCATCCGCCTTGGCGGTATCCAGGTCGATAGCATAAACACTCAGCGAAGCAGCCAGGAAAAGTGTCGTTGCCAGATATCTGATTATTTTCTTCATATTAAAAAAGCTCACTGTCTTTTTCGAACAAATTGTCGAGATCTTTATCTACCTTCACCAGAATTTCGTGTTTGATGTTGACGTTCAGATTGATGGTAATGGGTTCGTCCGTCGCTACACGGACGGTGGGTGTACAGCCCGCCAAGGCACCCAGCACCACAGCCATACACGCCACACCTGCAGCCCGGCGTTTCAAGTAAGTCCCTTTCATTTGCGTTCCATGCTCCTGATGCTCATCGGATTAAAAGCTTCTTTCACCGCTTAGGCTGCCTCATCACACCGCGTTCGACGCGCTCGGTCACGCCACTTTGCGCGTTAAGGGCGTCTAGCAGCGAAAAAACATTTTCGCTGATATTCAAGTTGTAATGGATCGGTCGGCCTTTTTCCACCTCCGGGTTACGCCCTTGCAGGCTCACCGTCAGCTGGAGATCACCGTTTTCTTCATAGTCGGCCACCGCCGTCAAAGTCTGATAATTGAAATTGGTCAGCGCCTGCATGGCAAAATCGATGCCCGGCTGTCCTGTGCCGAGAGTGAACTTCGGCGAGACTTGAATCAAGCCGCCAGCATCGCTGGCGCGAATCTGCCCACCTTCCATACTGACCTTACCGTCGTTGATCCTGACCGGCAGCGTACCATGAAGCCGTCCTTCGCCTTTAATGTCGTCACCTTCCAATGCCAACACCTGAGCCAGGTCCATATTC
>CBDUMB010000347.1:0-4178 GCA_965368205.1 uncultured Pseudomonadaceae bacterium
ACACTGAAGCTGCATCGAAACATCAGTGATGAGGACGCGCTCAAAGCCGCCATCAGCATGCTGGAAAAAGTAGGTATTCCCAGTCCGGAGGTACGTGTCAGCGAGTACCCTCATCAATTGTCCGGCGGCATGCGCCAGCGGGTGATGATTGCCATGGCTTTGATCTGCGATCCTTCATTGGTGATTGCAGATGAGCCCACCACAGCCCTGGATGTCACCATCCAGGCACAGATACTGGAACTACTGCAGGAGATGCAGAACACTTTGAACACCAGCGTCATCATGATCACCCACGATCTCGGTGTCATCGCAGAGACCTGTGATGATGTTCTGGTGATGTACGCAGGCAGGGTAGCCGAACAGGGCACTGTCGAAGAAGTATTCAACCACCCGCTCCACCCTTATACCCAGGGTCTGCTGAGCTCAATTCCAAGACTCAGCACGCCTCGTAAAACAAAGCTGCCGACCATCGAAGGCATGGTGCCCTCCCTGACAGATATGCCTTTGGGATGCCGATTCAACAATCGCTGCCCTTACGCAGACGAGTTATGCGTCGCAAGCTACCCTGCGATGGATGACCAGGACACCTCTCACAAAGCGGCCTGTCATCACTGGCAGAAGATCGACGCCCAGCAGATCAGCAGAACCCAGACATGACCACACCGCTGCTAAAAGTAGAAAACCTTAAAGTCCATTTCCCCGTCAAAGGGGGCATCCTGCTGCGAGCTGCCGCATATAACAAAGCTGTAGACGGTATATCCATTGAGTTGGAACAGGGTGAAACGCTTGGACTGGTCGGCGAATCAGGCTGCGGGAAATCAACCTTTGGCAAAGCCATTGTGCGCCTGCTGAAACCGACCGAAGGCAAAATCACATTTCAGGGTACAGATGTCACCCACCTCTCCCGTAAAGCGATGAAACCCCTGCGCCGGGATGTGCAGATGATCTTTCAGGACCCGGGCGAAAGTCTCAATAGCCGCCTGACCGTTGGCAGCCTGATCAGCGAAGCTTTTGATATTCATGGCATAGGTGAACCCCAGTGGCGAAGAACCCGCACGCTTGAGCTGTTAGACCAGGTGGGCTTACCCGCCGCTGCTGCGGATCGGTTCCCGTTCGAATTTTCCGGCGGTCAGCGCCAGCGTATCGGCATCGCTCGCGCAATTGCCCTGGAGCCTAAACTGATTATTTGTGATGAGCCGGTATCCGCACTGGATGTGTCGATCCAAAGCCAGATTCTCAACCTTCTGTTAGATCTGCAGGAAGACATGCAGCTGTCTTACCTGTTTATTGCCCACGATCTCGCTGTGGTTAAACACATCAGTGATCGAATTGCGATCATGTATCTCGGGCAGCTGATGGAAATTGGCCATGCTGATGAAATCTACGCAAACCCAGCACATCCGTATACCCGAGCGCTCATTGCCGCGATTCCTGAACCGGACCCCGCGCGCCGCAATCGACCAAAAATGATTCTCCACGGAGATGTACCCAGCCCCATCAATCCACCCAGCGGCTGCGTCTTCCACACCCGCTGCCCCAATGTGCAGGATAAGTGTAAGACTGAAAAGCCGGTGCTGCGGAACATCATTGCTTCAGATGGCACACCACACCAGCTGGCCTGCCATTTCGATCTGTAATCGAGGCGTCAGTCAGACCCTGATCGACTGATGTCAATGCTGTGCAGAGGCGACAAGCCTTCGTCAACAATCTGCAGTAATTCCACTTTCAGCGCTGTCGGGCTGATGGACAAGAAACCGACGGTGCCATGCCGGGTCGACTGATTATTTGGTAACGTAGGTGAACCGGGGTTGATATACACGCGCCCTTCCACGTCATGAACTTCCGCAAGATGCGTGTGGCCATAGATCACCACCTGAGGGTCAGTTTCGCCAAACGCCTGTTGTCTCTTCTTGTGCAGCTTTGCAGGTTGAGCCCGGCTGGGTGTAGGAAACTTATGCACCAGACCCACGGTAATACCGGCAATCTGACCACACCAGACCTCCTGCAGCTTTGCATGCCGTACATCCAGATCGCCATTACCACAACAGACAAAGGTGGGTGCCAGCGTTTCCAGCTCATCAATGACGCTGGCAACATGCAGATCACCGGCATGCAGAATCATGTCAGTATCGCGGAAGGCGTCGTATACCTGGGGCCACAAAGTCGCAATGGTGCCTGGCATGTGGGTGTCCGCAATCAGTCCCACTCGCAGGGTAGCAGCGTTGGCAAACTCGTTATGCAAAATAAGTTACCCGATAGACGCCTGTCTAGGCGGTGGAAAAAAGAGAGCCCTGAATGTCTTTAAACGCCTTGAACTCAAGTGCGTTACCGGAAGGGTCCTGAAAAAACATGGTTTTCTGCTCGCCTGGTAAACCTTCAAAGCGAGTGTACGGTTCAATGATGAATTCGTCGATGACACCGTCTATTTGCGTTCTGAACTGATCCCAATGCGCCAGGGTCAGCACTACACCGAAATGTGGCACCGGCACACCGTGACCATCTACACCCTGCTTGATGTGTGCAACCTGTCCCTGCGAACCTAACGCTGGATCCAGATGAACAACCAGCTGATGGCCAAACAGGTCAAAATCCACCCAGTGCACATCGCTGCGCCCTTCAGCAAAACCCAGCTTGGTGCCGTAAAAATTGCGCGCTTCAGCAATATCCCGCACCGGAATTGCAAGATGAAAAGGTGTCAGGGTCATGAAATGGACAACAGCATTAAGATGCACAAAAGATTAGCAGGCAAGTGCCTGCTACCACCAGCGCAATGCGATCTCAGCAGCCCATCCGGCTAATGTAACTGGTTGTCATCCGCCGTGAACGTTTGAGCAACCCGCTCCGCATAGAGCAGCACATCATCGGTCAGCGCCCAGGAGACATCATCAAACATGAACCCCTGAAAGGCTGTGGTGGACAGTTCAATGAACAACTCAAGCAGCTGTTCTTCTTCTGTCAGCTGCACCAGAGCCACCAGAATGTTCGTGAAGAAACTGGCAGCCATAACTTCATTGGTTTCATTCAGGTAACCCACCAGCTTTTCAAGCTTAGGCCGCAGCTCACTTTGTACAGATTCAATGGCATTCATCAGCTAAGCCTAGGCAGGCGTTCGTGAACTAGGCGTGAACTGGGCGACAAAGGTGTTACCATCTCATCCTTAAATTCTGCTGCCGGGAGAGCACTTTGAGCGAATCCGAAACATCTGCAAACAGCGACAACCCGCTGCCGCCAAAACCCAAACCCGGCATCATCAAACGCCTGCTACCCTGGCTGATTACCGTTGCGTGTTTTGCCTTCCTGTATAGCCGCATGGCGGGCCCTGCCGCAGCTCAGGGTTTAAGCGTGGTCGCCTACCTTGGCAATGTATTTGCCAGTGTTAACTGGTTCATGTGGCTGGGCTTGATGATTCCGTACTCGCTCTTCTTCTTTGCCATCGACTCCCTGATTGTCTGGCGTGTCATCAACTGGTTTGACGCCAAAGTCTCTTACAAGAATATTCTGCCGGTACGCGCAAGTACCTACATCCTGTCCATCCTCAATGAGCAGTTAGGCAAGGGCGCCATGGCCCTTTATCTGAACCGCCGTGAGGGTGTTCCGGGTTGGAAACTGGGCTCATCCATGTTGTTTATCATGGTGTGCGAACTGTTTTATCTGGCCACCTGGGCAAATATAGGTCTGGCCCTGCAATGGGACAACCTGCCGGAAGTATTCAGGGGCCTGCCCTGGGTGGGTATGATCATCGTCGCCTTGTTTGCGGTGGCATTCCTTTACTTCAAAGGCAAAATCCTGCCGAATCTGAAATGGCGCGACAAACATATTCTGCACGCCTTTCGCGAAGCCAGGTTGAGCCAGTATCTGGTCATTATGATCCTGCGTTCACCGGCATTGCTTGCCGCGGTTGTGGTCTACTCCGAAGCGCTGAGTCTTTTTGGCGTTGAAATCTCCTACATGCAGATGCTGGGCATCTTACCGGTAATCTTTTTTGGCGCTTCAATTCCCGGTCCGTTTCGGGCTGTGGCCGTTTCTTTATGGGTTATTCTGTTTCCAGAATTTCCCGCAGAAATGTCAGCATTCGGCCTGGTCCAACACAACTTCTTCATTCTGTTCAACGCCGTCATCGGCCTGGTGTTCTTACGTCGTGCGCAGAAAGAGTTGTTCGAATAGCCGCTAGGAAAAAA
>CBDUMB010000348.1:0-4170 GCA_965368205.1 uncultured Pseudomonadaceae bacterium
GAGTTTGAGAATATTGTGGTCTGCCATGCGCTCGAATACGCGCAGGCGCACATTAGATAAAGGACATACCGTCAGCGGCACCTGTTCAACCACCAGCTTGGACATCAGAGCTGCATCTTCTATCGAGCGCACACCGTGATCAATGCGATCAACCGCCAGTAGTTCTAGCGCATCCCAGACAAACTGGGGCGGTCCCTCCTCGCCAGCATGCGCAACTGCTTTATACCCCTGCTCTTTTGCAGCAGCGTATAAGCGCACAAACTTATCCGGAGGATGACCGAGCTCTGAACTTGCCAGACCAATGGCCACAAACTGGTCCTTATACGGCTCCGCTTCTGCAAGCGTTGCCAGGCATTCCTGTTCAGACAGATGCCGAAGAAAGCTCAGAATCAACAAGACAGACTGTCCCCAACCTGCTTGTGCTTCAGCGATAGCTCTGTCGAAGCCACCCATCATGGTGGCAAATGAAACGCCGTTGGGAGCATAGGTCTGGGGCTCAACCATGACTTCGGTATGCACCACGTTCTGCTCTTTACACTTAAGCAGGTAGTCCATCATGAGATGATAAAAATCATCCTCGTCCTGCAGCACGGACGCACCCAGGTAATAAAGATCCAGAAAGCTCTGCAGGTCAGCAAAGTCATAAGCGGCTTCGACTTCTTCAACGGTTGCATACGGCAGGCTTACGGAATTCTTAGCAGCCAGTTGCAGCAACCTTGATGCTTGCAGACTGCCATCGATGTGCAGATGTAATTCAGCTTTTGGCATGGCGCAGAGCCAATGTGTCAGGTCAGACATCTCACTCATCAGGTTGCATGGCTTTCACCGGGTTAAGATTCAGAAGTGCGTGGGCCAGCGCGAGCTGGCCTGCACCGCAGACCCAGGGAATGAACTAGGCGTCGTCTCCGATGCCATAGGTGTCCGCCAGATAAATCAGGCTGTCTGAAACACGACGCGCCCAGGCATCAGCAAGGATCCGGACTTCGTTCATGTTAGTGACCGGGTTAGACCAGATGGGCATATCGGTGTTACGCGATGTTGCCCGTCTTTCCATCGCACGAAGCAACGGCGCTTCAGACTCGGCGTCGCGAAATTCAATAACCAGCGTGGCCTCACCAACCGTCGACAGATAAATATTGCTGCGGCCAATCGGCTCTGGGGGAACACGTGAAATGACGTCAAGCAAAGCACCTCGAACCAACAACACACCCGGGCCTGGTTCTTCAACAATTTCGAATCGATCCTGTTTGGTTAACTCTTTCACAAAGGAGGCCGTGAAAGTGTCACGGATGTCTGCTCTGGCTTTTTCCGAGATTGGAAACGCCTGTCGATTGGAATTCACAGCAGCAGCGGAGGAGACTTTTTTCACCGGACGATAGCTGATGCCCGCGCCTTGCAACATGATCTTGTCGTAAGACGATAGATCTATATCTTCCAACATCCAGACCTGGGTACCGCGTCGCGCGCCGGTGGCCGGATATAGACCGTCAAACGACTGAGCAGTGCTGTCACTCGTATCAACTTCCAGTGGCCCGGTAGTGGTGGTACAACCACCAAGTGTAAACGCTGCCGCAACGAGCAACGGTATCGCAAATTTTTGTACATTCATGTTCTGTATATCTCCATCAAACTATTTGTTTTTCTTTATTAGAGGCTGCGTCCAATACTTCTTCAAAACCGCCAGCCGATTTCAACGCCTACGCTCTCCAACAACGGCTTCTTTCGACCGCCATCCAGATCGAGTTCCAGCCAACGATAGGTCGCCTTAGCAAAAAGGTTGCGCGACAAATCCATGCGCATGCCTACACCCACCCCGTAAGACAGGTTGGTTTCGTCATAGGTGCGATACCTGTCCGCACATATATAACCCCAGAACGGATCCCACCAGCACCCTACCACAGGTGCACTGCTGCGCACTCTGGAGTCAAAATAGGTCCAGCCGAGCCCACCCTCAACAAAGGGTGTTATCGGGCCTTCGAGGAGATTGAAGGTTGCATTAAATTGCCCGGTGAACACTCTGGAGCGTCGATTAATGATCACTGCGTCAGAGCCATCGTCCGGCACTAACACCGCGCGATAGTTCGGTTCAACCCAGGACATATCAAAACCCAACGCCAGGCGACTTGAAAGATAGTAATCGAAGCCTGCCTGCAGACCGACACGATCGTCGATGTCGACGCTGCTGCCACGCCGTGTGTCTACGGACTCATCGTCCGTGTAGATCAATCCGAACGTATATTCAATATTACCCGCCCTGCGCTCCGCGCCTGACGCGACAACGCTACTTAATATCACCAACAGGGCCAGCAGGCCGTTTCGCAAAATCATTGCAAACTTCATCGGATCCGTCCGCCAATAACGATGCTGCCGCCGACACGAGAGCCGCCGTAATAGCTGGATGAACCATGGTAGCTCGACACGCCAATGCTGCCGTACACTTTTGCGTTATCACACCCCGTGAGTTGGGTGGTGAGCATCAGCACAAGCACCAGCTGCACTACAGTTTTCAATTTTGTCATAGAAGATCTCTTGTTAATCGTTTGGTCGCTTTGCGCACAATGCTGACTTTACAAACGCGCTGATTGCGTCGGTGGCGTCCAGGTTTGAATGGCAATCCCAGCGCCGGATGGGTCGACAATCAACGCCGCCTCACCGCCAACGTCACGCTGTGTAACGCCGATGATCACTTGTCCTCCGAGCGCTTCGACCTGTGCAGTAATTGCATCAGCATCCGCCACACGCACATAACTCACCCAGGTAGCGGGCAGTTCCGGCAGCGGTGTCTGCAGGAGACCTATACGCGGCGTGTCACCACTGGTGAGTAACTGGTAAGCACTGTCGGGCATATTCCCATACTCAGCGGTTTGCAGACCCGTTAACTGTCTATAAAACTCTGAGCTGGCATCGGGATCGTTACTCCATACTTCATCCCAGAGAAAATGACCGAGGCCCAGCGGCGCATCGCGCGGATCGCCATCGCGTGTCTGCAGCAGCGCCAGCTCAGCTCCCTGGGCGTCTTCGATAATGGCCAGGCGACCCCGTTCGTCAAGATCCACAGGCGCATGGCGAACAATGCCACCCTCTTGTGCAACCGTGGCAGCTGCGGCGTCAACATCGTTCACAGCCATGACAACAACCCATTGGGACAACTCCGCTGCATTCCTGCGCCCTAACAAGTTGGCATCTATCATGCCCCCGATCAACAGACCTTCGTGACGGATAAGCGTGTAATTCACCGAGCGAAACGGTCCAAGATTTACGCCCACATCCTCGAACTGCCAGCCGAACAGACTCTCATAAAAATGCTGGCTCTCTTGCGGTTTGTGCGTAATCAGGTCGTGCCAGACCACCTTACCCGGCAGCGACAAGCCAGTTGGACTTTCCACCACGGCCGGCAGTGACACATTTACTGCAGCGCAGCCCGACAGTGAGGCCAGAGTGACGAAGGACAATAAAAATCGACGAAAATACAAAGCGGGCTATCCACCATGGCGAAGGCGGCGGGAACTTACCAACAAATTCACTCATTCTCAACCTTCAGGTCCCATCTCAAACACTTTGTCCGACCTGACCCATTGTCAGGCAGAACCAACGTAGAGTGCGGATTTCAGGCGTCCATTAAAGTATAGTCTTCGTCAATTTCGGATCACTACAAATCCAGAAAAGGCTAAACAAGGAATTTAAATATGTCGAATCTAAAAAGCTTAAGGCTCATGTTAATCGCCAGTGTGTTACTCGCACCTGTGGCATGGGCAGACGAGTACACGGAGACCATTGAAGTCTTCAAGAAAGCCGGCGCCAGCGGCGAGTTTTTCAGTTCAGCTCATGGCTACGCAGTATTTCCAACCATCGGCAAGGCCGGTATGGGTATCGGCGGCGCGCGCGGTAAAGGCCAGGTGTTTGTCAACGGTGTGTCTATCGGCGAAACAACGATGACACAGCTTTCCGTCGGTTTGCAGTTTGGCGGCCAGGCCTTCAGCCAGATCATCTTTTTTGAAGATGAGCGCGCCTTGAACGAGTTTATTTCCGGTAACTTTGCGTTTGGTGCAAACGCAAGCGCAGTCGCCATTACAGCCGGAGTATCTGCCGGGGCAAACACCACCGGTGGCGGCGGCACCGCTGCGAGCGGAGGCAAGAACGATGCCGTCACCACTGGCGGGTACTACAGAG
>CBDUMB010000349.1:0-4168 GCA_965368205.1 uncultured Pseudomonadaceae bacterium
TCTGTTCCCCCTTGTTGCGCCATTCCTGTTTGGCTGGTTTGTGTTGAAGAATCGCTGGACGGCGGTAAAAAACAGCCTGCTTGCTGCGGTACCCGGGCTGCTGCTGGCCGCGGCTTTGTTTGTCTATGAGCCGTCGCGCCTGGTGATGCTGGCTTACCTCGATACGCAGCTCATAGGCACGTTTACCGGGTTGCGGGTGCCGGAGAACGGCCGCCTTTATCTGCTGGCCCAGTTTGCCAGCAACATTGCTATTGCTGGTGCGGTTCTGTTGTTGTGCAGTCGTGGACGCTTCGATATCAAACTGCCGAGCATCTCGAAAGCGTACCTGTTGCTTGGTCTGTGTGCGTTTATTCCCCTGTTATTGAGTCCGCGACAGTACAAACACTATCTGCTGTCGTGTTTACCTTACTTTGCATTGGTTCTTGGGTTGATTGCTCGTCCCGCCTGGCCTGCGGTGAAGGCGCGCTGGATGGTGGGTGCGATTGTATGTGTAGTGCTGCTGATTGCGCTGCGTGTGATGGTGAGCTTTGGCCACATGGGCAAAGATGAGGTTGAACTGTCGGATGTGTCCGCAGTCTCGGAAATCGTTACAACACGGGAGCATGTGGTGTTGGCGTTCTGTGATATTGCTCTGCGCCGTCGTGCTTATCTGACGCGGTATACGCAGCTGCAGACGTATTTTGTCCCGCTACATCAGCTTGGCCGGCTGGAGCCAGGGGCTTTATACGTTTGTGCGGTCGATCCAGGGGAGGGGTTTATGCAGTTAAAGCATCTTAATGAAGGTTTGCAGGTCTGGCGACGCACCACAGGTTGATGCGCCACCAGCGAAGGTTGCTGCCGGCTTAGAAGCGGAAGCCGAGATGGATGCCATAAACCCAGGGGTCGATCTCCACCGTGCCGATGCTTGCGCGATTCACCTTTGCATCGGCTTCAATATCGATATAACGCACGTCTGCGTTAAGGAACATGCTTTCGGTAAGGTCGATGTCGACACCTATCTGGGCAGCCCATCCAAATGAGTTGTCCAGCGACAGATCCGCGCCATCCAGATCTTCTTCGAAGAAAATGGTGTAGTTCAAACCCGCGCCAATGTAAGGGCGCACGGGCTGGTTGGGGGTAAAGTGATATTGCACGCTCAGTGTAGGCGGCAGGTGCTTGGTCTCACCGATGTTGCCACCACCTCTGGCATCAATGTCGTGTTTGAACGGCAGTGCAGCCAGCAGTTCAACCGCCCACTGATCTGTCATGAAGTAAGTGCCGTTAAATGTCAGGGACGTTCCTGATTCAACGTCTACTGCCGGATGGTTATCTGATTTCGGGTCCACTATGGAGGCACCAACGCGAACCAGGAAGTCTCCAGCCTCAGCCCAGGCGCTGCTGCCATAAGCCAGTAATAGTGCAGTGAGTAATAATTTCTTCATGATCGAAAGACTCCTTGGAATATCCGTGTGCAGTAAAAGTGCCGCCAATCTATTACACGTGAGAAAAGCGCGTTTGATCTGAATCAAATCTGCCGCTGATCCTGCCCCTGGGATTGTCGCAAAGGGCTAGGTAGTTTCCCTGGTATCGTAAGCTGACAAGCCACGCCACAGTTCCGTCGATGAGTGCAACAAATCTGATAGCGAACAACAACGTTCGTGAGCTTGCTCGATGTGAGCTCTGCCCCACACAGAAAGCCTGTCTGGCGCAATATGCAACCCCGTCTCAGCAACAGTGCCTGGCAGAGTCACTGCATGTTGTGTCACCTCTACAGGCGGGGGTATATCTGTATCGCGCAGGTGCACCGGTGTTGGGGCAATACCATATCCGTTCCGGAATGGTGAAGACTGTTGTGACCACCTCTTCAGGCGAGGAGTGTGTCACGGGGTTTTATCTTGCCGGCGAGACGCTCGACTCTGGACGTTGCGCAGGTGTGCATAGTGAATCCGCGGTTGCTTTAGAAACAGTATCTTTATGTCGTCTGGATCCCCAGGCGATTGAACATCTGGGTAGACAGGGGCTGTCTGCCGCGATGCTCGACAACCAGGCGGAACAGGCCCGCTTCGAAATCATGCATCAGGTCAACCTGCGTCAGACGTCCGCGGAGAAGCGCTTTGCAGGCTATTGTATGCAATATGGCATCCGCCGTGCTGAACTGGGTCTGGATGAGACTGTTTTGCCAATGCCAATGAGTCGCACAGATCTGGCCAGCTATCTTGGGATGAAGCTCGAAAGCCTGTCCAGGGTCATTTCGCGCCTGCAGTCGCGTGGGCTGATAGCTGCACGTCGGCATCAGGTAACGGTGCTGCAGCCAGCTGAACTGGCCGAGCTGGCAGACCATCTGCGCTATTGATTCAACTGTCCCCGACGGCTTTCCCATCAGGCTTGGCAACCCCTGCACGAAGCGATATGGTCCATGCTCTTGTGCAAAGAGTTCTGTTTATGTTGTTTAAAAGTGCCTCTGTGTCCATCGCAGAGTTTGAAGAAAAAAGTGGCTGGACGTTCAAGCCCGAAGGCGCGTGCAAAGGTGACGTCTGTATTCCGCTATCGGCTGATGTGCTTGCTGCGGATAATGCTGAAACTGTCGAGCTGGCGTCTATCACAGAGGCGCTGGGATTACCCATGCTGGTCGATGAAAACCATGGTTTATACGCGGTCGGACCGGAGTCCATTGGTGCTCGCGCGCTGGTCACTGCTGATGCGCCCAGCCTGGTGCTGCCGGATCTTGATGGTCAGCCGTTTGATCTGGCCAGCCTGCGAGGCCAGAAGGTAATGGTATACGCCTGGGCACCTTACTGAGGCTGCTCAAATGACCTGCCCGTGTGGCAGGCCCTGCGCGAAGAATTACATCAGCAAAATTTTGAACTCGTCACCGTTGGCCTGGATACACTGGGTGAACAAGGTTGCCGCGCTTACATTGAAGCCGCCGCGCCACAACATCCGGCGCTGATTGATCAGCACCACGTGCTGGCAGAGAAATTTGGTGTGATCAATATACCCAGTGCGATCTGGATCGATGAACAGGGGGTTATTGTGCGTCCCGCCGAGGCAGCACCTGCGCCACCTCAACCTGAAACACAACAGGCGCCGCCGCCCGCGGGTGATGCGCCAGCCATGCCTGAACGTTTTGTTGAGATGATGGGCGAAGCGGTAAAAATAAAATCTGATGCTCAGGCGTATCACGCTGCGCTCCGAGATTGGGTGCAACATGGCGCCGAAAGTCGTTTTGCTTTGTCGCCGGATGAAGTGGTCAGCCGATCCCGTCCCCGCAGTGCCGAGGTATCGTTGGGTCATGCCCATTTCGAGCTCGCCAGTGCTCTGGAGCTGGCCGGGGCGCATGCTGAGGCGATACCACACTTTCGTAAGGCGCATGAATTAGTCCCGGACAGCTGGACGTTTCGTCGTCAGGCCTGGTCGCTGGAAAAAAATCCCATACCTGGACCGATGCAGCGATTCTGGCAGGGACCTTCACCGGAGGCGCCTGAGAGCTGGCCCTATGAAGGGGATTGGTTAAGCGATGTGCGCAAAGTAGGTGCGGAAAACTACAGCGAACCGTTCAAACCCTGAATGTGCTGCTAGGGGTCGTCCTCTGGACGACCCAGCTTTGCATGTACGTAGGTGGTCAGCGCGGCAAGCGCACTTTCCAGTTCGGCCACCCGCCGGGAAAGATCATCAGGTACAGGCGACACAGCCTTCGCAACTGCGACCGCTTGAGCGGGTACAGAGGTTGTTGACGTCAGCGGTGCATCGCCAAACAGGTGCTGGTATTCACTGTCTTTACGCCCTGGTGTTCTGGGCAGTTGCGCCACACACGCACCATTGTCCAGGTTCATTAATGCTTCCAGTTCCCTGACCACCTCAGCATTGTCTGCAAATTCGTATAAGCGGCCGCTATTGGTGCGCAGTTCTCCAGGCGTGCGCGGACCGCGCAGCAGCAGAACGGTAATGATGGCGTATTGTGGCGGCGTGAACTGATAGTCGCTGAAAGGCGTATTGCAGAACCGGTGGCTGTATTTCTCCACCTGGGTTTTAAAGTTCTCATCGCTGCGCAGCAGGTGTTTGTCCTGCAGGCCACGTACTGCGCGCTGAACCTCGCCGGGGTTCAACGTCATGATGGGTTGTCGCGACGATTTCTGGTTACAGGCATTTACCAGCGCATTTAAGCTCAACGGATATTGGTCTGGTGTCA
>CBDUMB010000350.1:0-4165 GCA_965368205.1 uncultured Pseudomonadaceae bacterium
GTTTCGCAACGAGGAACTACACGTGAGTGGGTCATTTCCTGTAGGCGAGCTTGACCGCGTCAAAACCAGCTACCCCAACGAGCTACATCTATCTGACCTTCTCTCCATGATGTATCTGGTTTTCAATACAGAAAAAGCGCCGTTTAACGATACCCGAGTCCGCCAGGCACTCGCATTGGCCATCGATCAGGAAATTCTGACTGACAAGGTGCTGCGCTCCGGCAACAAACCGGCCTACAGCTTTGTTCCCAGCCTGATCGCTGATTACCAAACCACACCCCTGCCGCATATCGGAGTGGCCAGAGAAGAGCGGCTACAGAAAGCTAAAGTGTTGCTGAGCGCTGCCGGTTACAACACATCCAACCCTCTGAAGTTAACACTCCGTCATGTCAGCGGTGCAGAAGGTAAAAAGGTCAACCTGGCGATTACCGGCATGTGGCGCCAGATTGGTGTTATCGCGAATCTACAGCAGGCTGAACTACGCAACCATTTTGCGGATCTGCGTCAGGGCGACTTCGACGTGGCCTGGGCGGGTTGGGTAGGCGAAAACAACGCAGAGCACTACCTTACGCTGCTGCAATCAGATATCGGCAACGTCAACTATGGTCGTTTTGCTGACCCAAGGTTTGATGACATGATCAAAACCGCGCAACAACTTGCCGATGCAGCAGAGCGCAATGCGCAGCTGGCAGCCGCAGAAGCTTATGTCGTCGAGTCTTACGCGGTTGTACCGTTGTATACGGTAAGTGTGCGACGGCTTGTTTCACAACAGATATCCGGCTGGGAAAACAACCTGCGCGACGTGCACCAGATCCGGTATCTACGTTGGGTAGAATAAACTCGCAACTGCAGCAGCAATGACCAGCTACATCCTGAAACGCCTGTTATTTGCTGGTGCAACACTGTTTGTCATCATCACCGTGGTGTTTTTCCTGTTGCGCCTGGCGCCGGGTGGTCCATTTGACGGGGAGCGCCGTCTGCCGCCAGAAATCGAAGCCAATCTCAAAGCGGCTTACAATCTGGATGCGCCGCTTATTTCTCAGTACGGCCGATTTATCCTCAATCTGACGCAAGGTGATCTGGGACCGTCATTCACACAGAAAGATTTCAACGTGAACGAGCTCATTCGTGCGGGTTTACCTGTGAGTCTGATGTTAGGCCTGGGCGCCCTCGCCTGCGCGCTGCTGTTGGGGTTATCCATCGGTATTGTTGCCGGGCTTAAACCCGGAGGTTTATTGGATACGTTGCTGATGGCAGTGAGCAATTTAAACATTGCCGTACCGACCATTGTTGCGGCACCGCTGATGGTGCTGCTGTTCAGCGTCACCTTATCCTGGTTCCCTGCAGGTGGCGCCGACACCTGGTGGCACTTTGTATTACCCGCCCTGGCGCTGGGTCTACCCTTGAGCGCTGAGATCGTGCGGATCATGCGCGGTGGTATTGCCGAGACCAATCTTGAACCGTTTGTTAAAACAGCCAAAGCCAAAGGCCTGACAAAATCCAGAATCGTTTTTCTACATCTTCTGCCAGCCGCGTCGATCCCCTTGTTATCCTTCCTCGGGCCTGCCATGGCTGGCCTGTTAACTGGCTCAGTGGTTGCAGAACAGATCTTCGATCTTCCCGGCATCGGTCGTTACTACGTTCAAGGCGCCTTAAATCGCGACTACACCCTGGTTATGGGCGTCACCATTGTCTATTCCTTTGCCATTCTGTCCTTCAATCTGCTGGTCGATGTGGCGTATGGCCTGATTGATCCACGTATTCGTGTTGCGCAGACATGACGCTGTCAGGCCAACAGTTTTTCAAGTCTTCGCCGCTGGTCATCATTGCCGCAGTGCTATTGCTGCTGATGCTTGCGGGCGCTGTTCTGGGACCCCTGATCAGTCCGTGGGACGGTGAAGCAATGGATTTTGAGGCCTTGGAAGCACCACCATCCCTCAGCCATTGGTTTGGTACCGACCAGGTTGGCAGAGACCTTTTTGTGCGCACTATGGAAGGTGCGCGCGTCTCTTTTCTGGTGGCCTTCATCGCTGTCACGGTCAGTCTCGCCATCGGCATACCCTGGGGTGCCGCAGCCGGTCTTGCCGGTGGCCGAATAGACCAGCTGATGATGCGCTTTGTCGATGGCATGTATTGCCTGCCGGGCATCCTGATTGTCATTCTGTTAGTTGTCTTGTTTGGCCGGAATCCCTACCTGCTGTTTGCTGCCTTGGGCGCCATCTCCTGGCTGACCATCGCCCGCATCGTACGCGGGCAGACACTGCGTCTGCGCAATGCGCCATTTATAGAAGCCGCCAGAGCGATGGGACTGTCTACGCCCTACATCCTGCGTAAACATGTCATACCAAACGTAATTGGCCCTGTGATTGTCTACACAACACTGGCCATACCGGCGGTCATTCTGGCTGAAAGTTTCATCAGCTTTCTGGGCCTGGGTATCGCTGAACCCCAAACCAGCTGGGGTGTGCTGGTCTCGGACGGCACCGCAGCCATGGAATCGTCACCCTGGATGTTATTGTTTCCTGCACTATGCCTGGGCATCACTGTTTGGAGCTTTAACACCCTTGGGGATCGGCTCCGCGACCACCTTGATCGACGCGAGCACGTTAATTAACAAATCACCGAAACTGCAGGGAGAACACACATGGGTATAGGCGCAGGCATTGGGATTGCCAATTTCACCTTCGATGACGCAAGAGGCTTCTGGCGATGGGTCGATCTGTGTGACAACGGCGGCGTGGATTCTATCTGGCAGAGTGATCGCATTATTGATGCGGCACCCAACCTTGAAACCATGAGCGTTATGGCCGCACTGGCCGGCGGCAGCAAGAAACTCAAATTCGGTATGAACGTCGCAAGCCTGGGCCTGCGTAACCCGGTGCTGATGGCCAAACAGTGCGCCACTATAGATGTACTCAGCGACGGCAGACTGCTACCCGCCTTTGGCGTCGGCAGCGCCCTCTCCAAAGACTTCACTGCCACCGGCACACCCACCAAAGGTCGCGGCAAACGCACCGACGAAGGCCTGGAGATCATGTCACGCCTGTGGCGTGAAGATAACGTGGATTTTGAGGGGCAGTACTATCAGCTCAAAGGCGCCACGATATCTCCCAAACCCGTCCAAAAGCCCATTCCTTTATGGACAGGCGGCTCGGCGCAACAGGCGATTGAACGCACCGCCAGGTGGGCCACGGGCTGGCAGGCCGGCATAGAAACCGCTGCGGAAATAGCACCTGTCATCAGCGCGATCAAAAGCCGCGCGAACGAACTTGATCGGCATATTGATGATGATCATTTCGGCGCGGGGTTCGGCTTCCGCTTTGGCAGAGCAGATGAACCTATTGTTGAACGTTATCAGACGCTGTTAAGCAAACGCCTGGGTAAACCCGCCTCCGGGTACAGTGCGGTAGGCGATGTCAGCGACATGATGGCGTTGGTGCACGACTTCCGCGCGGCAGGCGTACACAAGTTTATCCTGCGCCCAATTGCGGCAGGCACCGAAGATATGATCAGCCAGACGCGCCTGATGGTGGAAAAGCTGATCCCTGAGATTGACGCTCTAAACCGGTAGTTGTGACTTCGCCGCCGCAACATAGCCGCGGTTCCATGTCGGGCTGATGGTCAGGTCATTGATACACACGTGTGGTGGGAGTTGCGCCAGAAAGCGGATCACTTCACCACAGTCTTCAGCCTGAACCATCTGCGCGCGATCTTCGTCGCTGACCGGAATCGGCCGATTGTCGAGGATCGGCGTAGCCACTTCTCCTGGACAAACCGCACAGGCGCGAACGCCATAGATGCAGGCTTCCATGTTGATGCTTTCATTCATGGCGTTCATGGCGTGTTTGGCGGCGGTGTAAGCTGGACCGGTGACCACGCTGACATGTTTACCCGCCCAGCTGGAGATATTGATGATCAACCCCTCACCTTGCGCTTTCATGGTCGGTAAAACCGCTCTACAGCAATAAAACGCACCATCCAGATCAATGCGGATAACACGATCCCAGTCTTCATAAGAGACGTTATGCCAGTTTCGATCTTTGACATTGATACCGGCACTTGCCACCAGAACATCGATGCGGCCATATTCGGCCACTATTCGCTCGGCAACCGCCACGACCGCATCTTTGTCCGCCACATCGAGGACTTCGATTCTGGTGTTGCC
>CBDUMB010000351.1:0-4158 GCA_965368205.1 uncultured Pseudomonadaceae bacterium
TTTAAAGCTGGGTACGCGCTCAAGCCAGGAGATAGGTGTGATCATCGACAACAGCAGATGCAGTTCCGCATGTTCCGGTACCCGACTCTGCACAAATATCGTGGCCGTGCCGGGATTAACACCAGCGGCCAACCAATCGACAACAGTGTCGAATGTGTACTGCTCGATGTTCTGCGACTCTTCGTAATCTGTGGTCAGCGCGTGAAAGTCAGCCACAAAAAAGAAGCACTCGTATTCGTGCTGCAGTTGAACCCAGTTTTTTAACACACCGTGCAGGTGCCCTAAGTGAAGACGTCCCGTGGGACGCATGCCAGAGAGCACCCTCTGGTTAGAATCATTACTGCTCAAGCGAGCCCTTTATATTTGTGTAGGTATTACCGGGCGCCATTATAAGCGTGTGATGAGCAAGTGTCCTCTAATGAATAAACCGTCATGCTCAACGTAACGTTTTATTCATTAGAGGACACTATATTGCATCCAACTCTCCCTTTCCCTGACGCACTAATTGCGGCACATCTTCAGTGAGATCGATAACGGTGCTTTCTTCCAGGCCACAGGCGCCGGCGTCAATGATGACATCAAGCTGTTTGCCCAGCCGTTCGGCGATGTCTTCACCATCAATAAAGAGGGCTTGTTCCTCTCCATCATCATCGGGCAGGCGCAGTGTTGTGGTCATGATCGGCTCACCCATGATTTCAAGCAACATCTGCGCTACCGGGTGATCCGGCACGCGAATGCCGATAGTACGCCGCTTCTCATGTACCAGACGCTTGGGGACTTCTTTTGAGGCGCGCAGAATAAAGGTGAACGGCCCCGGGGTAGCCCGCTTCAGCAGCCGGTAACTGGAATTGTCGACACGAGCATAAACGCCAAGCTCACTGAGATCGCGACAGGCCAGCGTAAACTGATGATTCTTGCGCAGCCGTCGCAATGCAATAATCCGATCCAGCGCCCGTTTGTCGCCGATATGGCACGCCAGTGCATACGATGTATCGGTGGGATACGCTACCAGGCCACCACCAGCAAGGGCTTGGGCTGCAACTTGCAGCAATCGACGTTGCGGATTTTCAGGGTGTACGTGCAGCAGTTGGCTCAACGGTGTCTCTTCTTACGCTATTCTTTTATTATCCGCGCCAAACCCAGGTTTCAACGCGCGGCTCGAAACGAACCGCCAAGGATAAACTTTTTTTATGCAACAGCTACTTGATTACGCCGCGATCCTTGCCTTTGTGGTGGTTTATTTTATCACCCGGGACATTTTCCTGGCCACCGCGGTGCTGATGGGTGGCGTCACCCTGCAGGTTGTGGGCTATCTGCTGATGAAAAAACCCATTGGCAATGAGCTGAAAGTGACCTTTGTAGCCAGCATGTTGCTCGGTGGGATGACACTGATTCTGCGCGACGAAACCTTTATTCAATGGAAACCCAGCATCGTCAACGCCATTCTGGCGCTGACTTTGGTGGGTGGCCACCTGATCGGCAAGACCTTTTTCATCAAGAAAATGCTCGGCCAGGTCCTCCATCTGCCTGACAGTGCCTGGTTTACCCTGACTTACGGCTGGGCATTGGGCTTCACCCTCGCCGGCGCGCTGAATTTATGGGTGGCTTATAACTTTGACATGGATACCTGGGTGACATTTCGCTTCGCTGGACTGCTGATGATCAACATCACCATGTTGATCGCCACCTTTACCTATCTGTACGCTAAAGGCCTGCTCAATGAAGACAATCTGCCAGACCCGAAAGCGCCAAAAAGCGAAGACAAACCTTGATCACCCCAGTAGATGCACCTTGCGTGTCACTTTCATAACGGATCTTTTATGCAAGAATCACAGATTTCAATGACCACCCTGTTCCTTGTGGCGTTCAGCACCATCATGCTGTTCACCGCGTCAGCGGCTCAGGCCCGTACCGTCTATATCTCTGATGAACTGACAGTGCCGCTACGCAGCGGTCCATCAAGCGGACACCGTATCCTGCACCGCGGTTTACCGAGCGGCACCCAGATGGAAGTACTGGAAGTTGATGAAGGCGCCGGCTTCAGTCGCATCAAAACCAGCCGCGGTACCGAGGGTTGGATCCGCAGCCAGTACCTGGTCAGCGAACCCATCGCAAAACTGAAACTGGCCGCGGCGCAACGCGCCATGAACAATGCCCAGGCCGCTCTGGCAGCTGAACAGGCTAAAGTGAAAGAATTGACCGCCAGCAACCGTGAACGCGGCAGCACCAATTCAGCCTACGAAAAGCGCATCGCTGAGCTGGAAACCGAGTTAGCCGAAATCACACGCATCTCCGCTGGCGCGATAGAAACCAACGCAGAGAACATCAAACTGCAGGAAGTGAACGCCCGTCTGCAGGATGAGCTGGATGACATCGCCCAGAGCCGCGCTCAACTGGAGGACAATACCTTTAACGAAGCCCTGATGATTGGCGGAGGCCTGTTGTTTCTGGGCCTGATCGCCGGGGTTCTGATCAAAGCCCGGCCACACCGCAGCGCCTGGAGCTAAGGCAAATCCGATGACAGTACTGAGCGTCAACCTGAACAAGATCGCGCTTTTACGCAACGCCCGGGAAGGCGCAAGGCCCAGTGTGGTAGATGCCGCACGGGTGGCCCTGGCGGCGGGTGCCCGGGGCATTACGGTTCATCCCCGACCTGACCAGCGACACATACGCACCACTGACGTGTATGCCCTGGCTGAACTGCTGGCCAGCGAATATCCGGGCATTGAATTCAATATTGAAGGCAACCCCATGGCGAGTGCCAATGCAGGCGGTTATCCCGGCCTGGATGCGCTCATTGAGAAAACCAGACCCGCGCAGGCGACTCTGGTACCCGATAGCGATAATCAGCTCACTTCAGACCACGGCTGGAACCTGACCACTTTCGACAGCAAATTGGCGGACAAAATTGCGCTGTACCAGTCTTATGGTGCGCGTGTCAGCCTGTTTATGGACCCCGATATTCCGCAGATTCAGCAGGCCCAGGCACATGGTGCGCAGCGTATAGAGCTGTATACGGGTCCATTCGCTGACCTGTACAGCGAACACGGCGCGGACAGCGAGGTGGTACAGAACAGCTTTCAGAGCTATCTCGGCGCCGCTCGCTATGCCAATCAGATCGGCCTCGGCGTCAACGCCGGCCATGATCTGGACTTACACAATCTGACCCTGTTCAAACAGATTACCGAAGTAGCAGAAGTATCGATTGGCCATGCTTTAATCTGTGATGCGCTTGAAATGGGTCTTTCTGCCAGTGTAACGGCCTACGTCAAAGCACTCGCCTAACACCAAAGCCTCCGCTAACATGCCCGCCATGAATATCTATCACTATTGCAGAACCTTACTCATTGCCCTGGTTGCCAGCAGCGCAGCGCTCGGCGCCTACGCAGAAAATCCACGCGTCGCCATCGACACCAACTTTGGTGTTATCGAAGTTGAGCTGACGCCTACTCTGGCACCACGCACCGTCGAGAATTTCCTTGCTCTGGTAGACGACGAATTTTATACCGGCCTGGTGTTTCATCGCGTGATAGCGAACTTTATGATTCAGGGCGGCGGCTACAATGCAGACCTGCAATATAAACCAACCACAAAAACTGTCCCCAACGAATCTTTTAACGGCGTTAAAAACACCCGTGGCACCATCGCCATGGCACGATTAAACGATCCGGATTCTGCAAATTCACAGTTTTTCATCAACGTTGCCGATAATCCGAACCTGAATGCAGACGGCACCAAGGCCGGTTATACCGTGTTTGGCAAGGTAGCAGCAGGCATGGATGTGGTGGACGCCATCGAATTAGTGAACACCCATCTGCGCCGTGGCATGGCCGCGGTTCCCGAAGAGCCGGTGATCATCAACACGATCAAGCGCGTGGAATAAATCCTGATTTTCCAAGCAGAATTTCCAAACCCCACGGCGCATCGTTTATGGGGTAGAATGCGGCGCTTTTTCATCCATAAGATCTAACATGCCTACACTACTTATCGCCGCAGCCAGCGCGGCTCTGCTGGCTGCTCTAGTCACAGAATTGTCTCAACGTTTCTGGTCCGACAGCTACATCGCTCTGCTTGTCATCACATTTTTCGCGTTATTGATCAACGGTTTGTTCAACGCGCGACTGCGCCAGAACGCCAGTCAAGCTACTTCTGCCGAGG
>CBDUMB010000352.1:0-4128 GCA_965368205.1 uncultured Pseudomonadaceae bacterium
AGAACCCCCTGTTCGAAAAGAAGGAGCTGGCGAAGATATATGAAGAAAGAGGGGTAAAGCCTGAGCTTGCAATGCAGGTCGCACATCAACTGATGATTCATGACGCTCTTGGGGCTCACGCGCGTGATGAAATTGGTATTTCGCTGAATGGCACTGCTCAACCCGTTCAAGCCGCGTTCTCTTCAGCCGGAACGTTTACCGTTGGGGCAGCGTTGCCTCTGTGCGTAGCATGGGTCCTGCCCGGCGCTTCGCAGATACTTGCGGTTGCGATATCGTCACTGTTCTTCCTGGCACTGCTTGGTGTTATTGCCGCGCGTGCGGGTGGCGCACCGATGATAACCGGCGCGGTCAGGGTCACTTTCTGGGGTGCCCTGGCGATGGCTTTGACCGCAGGTGTAGGGCAATTATTCGGTGTGGTGAGTTGAAAAATCCGTTGTTCGACATCAAACCTGTGGCTCAGCTGCTGGCTGACGCTAAAAGTGGCCCACGTCTGAAACGCACTCTCGGCGCATATGATCTGGTAGCACTCGGAATCGGCGCGATTATTGGCTCTGGAATTTTTGTCATCACTGGCGAGGCGGCGGCAGTGCACGCCGGCCCAGCTGTTGTGTTGTCTTTTCTTGGCGCGGGTCTGGTCGCGACGTTTGCTGCGCTTTGTTACTCGGAAATGGCCTCCATGATTCCGGTTTCAGGTAGCGCATATACCTATACCTACGCCACCATGGGTGAGCTGGTTGCGTGGATTATCGGTTGGGATTTGATTCTCGAATATCTTATCGGGGCTGCAGCGGTGAGCGTTGGCTGGTCCGGTTACGCAACAACATTTCTATCGAACGTTATTGGTCGCGAACTTCCGCATGAATGGATCAGTGCACCACTGGCCTGGGACTCGACAACAAACACGATCGTATTGAGTGGCAGCTATCTGAACTTACCCGCCGTTATGATCACTTTGTTCATCACCACTGTGTTAATTTTTGGCATTCGCGAATCTGCGCGACTCAACGTCGGTATTGTCTTCGTGAAGCTTGTCGTGCTGCTTGCGTTCGTTGCTGCCGCGGCACCGTTCATCAGACCGGAAAACTGGCAACCTTTTGTGCCGCCCAACCAGGGTCAATTTGGCGCCTTTGGCGCATCGGGCGTCTTCCAGGCGGCGAGCATTGTCTTTTTTGCATATATCGGTTTCGATGCGGTTTCCACGGCTGCCCAGGAGTGCAAACGGCCGCAGCGCGATCTGCCGATTGGCATTATCGTGTCCTTACTTGTCAGTACGCTCCTGTATATTATTGTGGCGCTGGTGTTGACTGGCGTGGTGTCCTACACCCTGCTTAATGTGCCGGACCCAATCGATGTGGGGGTTGCCCAAACTGGTTATGGCTGGTTGCAAATTCTGGTGGATATCGGTGCAATTGCCGGCCTGACCTCCGTGATGCTGGTGCTGTTACTCGGCCAGCCAAGGATATTCCTGGCGATGGCGCGAGACGGCTTGTTACCGCCCTGGGCAGCCAAGGTACACCCAAAACTGAGAACACCCTATGTCACCACTGCAATAACAGGTTCCGCCTGTGCTGTGGTGGGCGGGCTTTTACCGATCGACATCCTGAGTGAATTGACCAGCATTGGCACCCTGTTTGCGTTCCTGCTGGTGTGCCTGGGGGTGATGGTCATGCGCAGGAAGCGGCCCGATCTCCCGCGCGCATTCAAGGTACCCTTCGGCCCCTATCTCATTCCACTTCTAGGTGCCGGTTCCGCTGCTTTGTTGATGTATACAGCCACCACATCCACGTTGATTCGCTTGTTTGTGTGGATGCTGGTCGGACTGATAATTTATTTCGCCTACGGTCGTCGCCACTCTAAGCTGAATATCGCTCGCGAGGTCGAATCGAATCGAGCGGGCCGCGCTGGCACACGTTAGACTGTCAAATTAACAGGAATGACGATGGCGAGCTTTAACAGGCCTGTTGTACGTACATGTTGAACTGGTTTGATTTTCTAGGTCTCGCGGTCACCGTGGGTGTGGCCGTTATTCTGCTGCGCCCGAATATTCGCGATTCTGAAATGTGGCGTGCAACGGTCACACCGCTGGCTTCAATTGTTGGCAGCGGCTTTTTAATTGTTGCGCCGCTGTTGGCGGCCACCGTCGGTTCAGCGTCAACCTTAGCCATCTCAGGCATTGTTGCGTTGTCGCTGTGGCTAGGCAGTGCCCTGCGTTACACAATTCGGCAAGTCCCGCCAACCACCGCGCTATCTCAGCTGAAGAGCCTCGAGCGGGTCTCAGAAATAGTTCTCGCCGTCGCTTACGTCATCTCAATTGCATTTTATATTCGATTACTCGCAGCCTTCGTCTTAACGGGTCTTGATCTCCATTCGGCGTTCAGCGCCGACTTGTTGTCAACTGCCATCCTGCTGTTCATTGGGCTGTATGGCATGCGGTACGGACTGCGCGGACTCGAACGACTAGAAGAATATTCAGTCACCATCAAACTCTCAATCATCGCTGGGCTGCTGTTGTGGTTATTGCACCATGACCTTGCTAATCATTTCGATATCAATGGGCTCAGCGTACAGGCCATTTCTGCAGACCCCTTTAATCAGTTGCGCATACTGTGCGGGATGATTCTGGTGATCCAGGGGTTCGAGACGTCGAAGTACCTGGGCGCCGAATACTCAGCGCCAATCCGCGCTCGGACCCTGCTTCGCGCACAGCTCATCGCGGGGACAATCTATATTTTGTTTGTTGCGCTGGTCACACCTCTCATGCCCCAGATCAACCTTGATCAGATCGACGAAACGGCGATTATTGAAATGAGCCGATTGGTCACTCCGCTACTGCCACCCCTACTGATCATTGCTGCAGTGATGAGCCAGTTCAGTGCCTCTGTGGCCGATACCCTTGGCGCAGGTGGTGTTGTTGAGCGCCGGTCGAATCAGAAAATCCAGAGTCGGTTTGCGTACCCTCTGTTGACCATCAGCGCCGTCGCCCTGATCTGGGCAACAAATATTTACGAGATTGTCGCCTTTGCCTCCAGAGCATTTGCATTGTTCTATCTGATCCAGTCGATCCAGGCCGCCAGAGTTGCTGCATTATTGGAAACTGGGATGCGGCGCCAAGTTCTGGTTGCCAGTTACAGCCTATTGGCAGTTCTTATGTTGTTTATCGTCATCTTCGCCAAGGCCGTGGAAGGGGTATGATCGCGAGCCCTACGCAGTGGAACTGGCGATAGCTTCAACACCCGTAATCACATCCAGGAGTTCGGACGTAATCGCCTCTTGCCGGAGCGTATTCTCAGTCCGGGCAAGCGTTCCAAGATTCTTACCAATATTCTGGTCGGCATTTTCTAATACCCGCAGTCTCGCCGCATTCTCACTGGCAAGCGATTCCATGAAGGCGCGGGTGACCTGTGCAAACAGGTATTCGCCTGCAAGTTGAGCAAGCAGACGTTCCGGATGGAGATGATGCAGTGGCGGGGTTCGGTGATCGTTCTCACTCAGCAGTGCAGGATCGAGTGGCAAAATCACCTGGTGCCGTGTGTCAAAGTTGCCGCCACGGCGATACTCGGCAAACACCAGAGCCGCGGATGCATAATCACTTAGGTATTCAGCCAGCTGCCGGGTCACCGCCAGCACACCACTAACATGGGTAGCCATTGGGAAAAATTTATCGACTTCCAAACCATTATCTTTGGCCAGAGTCACACCTCTTTGACCAATTATCACGAGTTGCTGATTGGGGGTACGCGCCAGTTCAGCAGCCTCGAAAAGTTTTTCGTTAAAAGCTCCAACAAACCCCTGCTCTGAACAGATGACCACCATAACGCTCGATATCATTGGCTCATCAACAGGCTCAGCAATCGCGGATTCCGCTAATAACAGTGCCCCCTGGGCGATGCCATCGTCTACAGTTTCCACATATGTGCGTATACCCGGCAATGAACCCACTGACTCCTGCACGTGTGCAGCCGCGAGCCCACGCAGGGCATGTATGAGATCGCGCAATTCCTTGAGGCTCGAAATTCTCGTCTGCAAATACGGTAACTGATCCATCTTACGAGACCTCGCTCGATGCTAGGGACAGCTTGGCCAGCAACGTGTCGATGCTCGCCGAGATCGACTGATGATCCTCGTCAG
>CBDUMB010000353.1:0-4127 GCA_965368205.1 uncultured Pseudomonadaceae bacterium
ATGCGTGAGGATCGCCGCTCATGGGGTTAGCGGCTGGTCAGAGTAAATACGTTCGCCGCGAAACCCGCGGGCTTCAAGTAACTCGATGATGCTGTTGTTGCCTATGTAGTGGGCTGCACCAGCGATGACAAAGTAGGTGCCGCCCGCGTTCAGATAGCCTGCAATCTGGTCTGCCATGCCCACGTTACGTTCGTCCAGCAGTTGCTGCAAAAATGCTTTTGATGCTTCTGATGCGCCAGATTGTGCTGCAAAAGCCTGATAGAAACTCTGGTCATCGCCGCTGAGCCAGGCAGTTATCAGGTCAGCGGTAAAAGGTTCAAACTCGTCCATTTGCTCAAGCGTGTCGCGCACCATAGCGATTTGCGTCGACAGCGGCTGGTTCATGAGCAGATCAAGCTGGAAATCCAGGGTTTCCAGCGCCATCAGGTTTTTGTCCGCCGCCTGTGACGTGAAATAGGTTTCTACCCCCTGAGCTGGATCGTAGCCAACAGACATCAGTGCCAGCACAGCCAGTTGTTGCGTGATAAAGCCCGGTTTAAAGGGGCCGAGTTGGTTCAGTGGCAGGCCGTATTGAGCGGTCACGCTGTTTAAGGCATTAAATGTTTCCTCATCCAATACATCTGCGAGCTGTTGATTGTTGGCAAGCACTGCGTATTGCATGGTTTTTGCCTGTAATTCAGCAGGTGTGAATGCGGTCATATCGACTTCCAGCACCAGATTGTCGGACAGATCGAATGCTGTCTGATACTGGCGTGGGAGCGGATACAGGCCGCGCTTCAGAATATGCACAGAACCCGCCAGGTAGACAGTCGCCTGCTTGTGCTGATAACGCCACAGGAACAGCGGGTGGCGGGCATCAGGTAACGCTGCGCGAATATCTGCAACCGTGGTCAGAGAGGTATTGTCCAGAGTGACCAGTTCGCAGTACTCGGTGTCGCTATAGGGTGGTGGGTGCGCTATGGAACAAGCCTGCTGGGCCGCGGTGGCGGCAGCCAGTTTGTTGACCTGCCCTGTGACGCTGAAACGTTTCGCAGGTGACGTGCTGAATACCGCTTCAGCGCTGTGGCCAGGTTTCATCTGCACAGCCGGCGTTGCGCTCCAGGCCTGCAGGGATGGCAACAGGCAAAGGAGCGCGACAACACTGCATTTTACAACGCGCATGATTTATTCCTCGCCGAGATCTTCGGGGGTTTCGCCGGCCGCAGTCACAGCGGCCATGATCGCCTGGGCAGTCGCTTCAATGGTTGCCGGGTCGGTGCCGCGAATAACCAGATTGGTGCCGTAACGTGATTCGCGAAAAAACGGGTAGCTGCCGACATCGACCTCCGGGAATTTATCCTGAATTTCACCCAATGCCTGTGCGATCTGGCTCTCGCCCATGTAAGCCCGTATGGAGCGTGAACGCACGACAGGACCGCTGCGTAGCGCGCCTTTCAGGCTGGATAACATGCCCTGCATGATCATCGGAATGCCGGCCATCACGTACACATTGCCGATATAAAAGCCCTGTGGGCCGCCTGTCGGGTTATCGATGAGGCTGGCGCCGGTGGGCACTCGAGCCATCAGCAGACGGCTGGCCATGATGTCATCTGGCGCTGGGCGCTGGCGAATCCTCGCTTCGATGTCTGGATGCTGCATCAGCGGTACGTCAAAGGCTTTGGCGATACATTGCGCGGTGATGTCGTCGTGTGTGGGTCCGATGCCACCGGTGGTGAAGACGTAATCGAACTGCGCGCGGGTTTCGTTGACGGTGTCAACGATCGTATCAACGTCGTCAGGAATGACGCGGGCATGCTTGACCTGAACACCCCATTCACCAAGGGTTGTAGCCAGATGGTTTAAGTTCACGTCTTGTGTTCGGCCAGACAGGATTTCGTTGCCTATGATCAATACGCAGGCGGTTACAGCTTGTGGCATAAATGGTTTGCTCTGTTCAGAAATTCGCAGCGCGCATACTACCAGATGCAATCTCACCTGGGGCGTGTTGTAGGGTCACGCCTATCCTGTGATGTTTGTCTCCCCGTGTAACATTTGTTAACACAATTGTGACTTAAACCCAGTGTTTTTCCGTGTTTGCCCTTTACCCCTTAAGTTGTGATAGGTAGAGTGCGCGATATCTTGGTCGGTGCTTTTTGGAGGGGAAGCGTTAACCGGGTATTTCTACTAACAACCTGGTTGTTGGGTACGCGCCCACAGGTGAAGTCAGTAGACACAACTTAAGTAACGATGGATGGCCTCCTCATGAGTGCACGACGCATACGCCGCGTTTTAACGCAGCGATGGATTAGTGATTTTGGTTGTACTAAGTCTTGCAACCCACGGTTTTTACTGACAATTCTTGTCGCGGGTTTTCTGACCGCCTGCGGCGGTGGTGGTGGCGGAGGGGGTAGTCGCACTGCTCAACCCGATTCAACCCCTCCCACCAGCTCCTCACCTACTTTGACGTTTGCAGCTTCGTCCTCGTCAGTTACCCCTGGCGGTTCGGTCACGCTGTCCTGGCAAAGTACTAATGCCGATAGTTGCGTAGCGTCTGGTGGCTGGAGTGGTAGCCGCTCAACCAGTGGTCAGCAGATAATTAACTCGTTGCAGCAATCACAGAGTTTTTCCCTGAGTTGTTCCGGCGCGGGTGGCGCGGCTTTGCGTGAAGTACAGGTCAACGTGGCCGACGATGCAGAGATTTCGCTGTCATTATCGAGTGACGTAGATGCCGTGTTGATCAACGAAACCGTGCAGTTGACCTGGTCCAGCAGCAATGCGCAGAGCTGCGAAGCCAGTGGTAACTGGTCTGGTCAGGTTGATACCAGCGGAACATTCACTTCTGCACCGCTCACAGAAAACGCGCTGTTTCAGCTGACCTGCTTCGCGCAGGGTCAAAGTGCGGTGTCCCAGCTGGGTGTTGCTGTCACTGACAATACCGTGCGCTGGGCCGCGCCCACGGAAAACGTGGATGGCACCCAACTTACCGATCTGGACGGGTTTGCTGTCTATTGGGGTGATCGCTCGCGGAACTACAACAGCAGCGTGAATCTTGGCGCGGGTGCACGTGAATGGACCCTTGATGTCGCGCCGGGTACCTACTACCTTGCGGTCACTGCCATCAATTCTCAAAACGAAGAAAGTGGCTATTCCAACGAGATTGTTAAAGTAATCCCGTAGATCTCTGAACCGCCGGCGGCCGCATGGGCCGCCTCGGCGGTTGTTCTCCCGAATTTTCACGCCTGACCCACAGCACCCTCATTTTAGTGTGTTTGATACGACCTGCCTGCAGCTTTGTGAATTCTATCGCGCCACTTCTGCCAAGCCGCGCACACAATCGCAATTTCCATACAAACCCGTGTTGTACATCACAAGCTGAGTATCCCTCCGTCTCTAGACTCGGTGACTCGCGCTGACCTGAAAAGAGCAGATCACGCGTGCAATTTTCATGTTGTACGGCCCCTGAGAGAAGCCATCGACAAATGAAAGCGAGAGAGACATATGAGACACGCAAAGCGATTTTTATTGCTTCTGATAACCTTGTCTGTGGTTGCCTGTTCTTCAGGTAGCGAGGAAGGTTCCTCCGATGAATTGTTCAGTGCCTTCGAGGTCAGCGGCAGTATTGGCGATGGTCCAATCGTCGGTGGTGAGGTCACGGTGCTGGACGCTGACGGTGGTCTGGTTGCCGTTCAAACCAGTGATGATCAAGCCAACTACAACCTGACCATTCCTGCTGAAACCAAATTGCCCGCCACCGTCACGGTGTCTGGTGGTACCGATCTGGTCACCGGTCGTCCAGCTGATTTCCAGATGGTAGGCCTGATCAATCGTGGCGGTGAACAGACGGTCAACGTTTCGCCACTGACCACGCTGGTTGTAAAAGCAGGCCAATGTGCAGGTAACACCAGCAACAACCGCTTGAGCACATTGTGGCAAGCGGTAGGGCGTGATCTCAACATCGGCTTGGATGTAGACGTGCTGGGCGACCCAATGGCAGATGTGGTGGATGCCAGCAATGTGGCAACTGCTGTGCTGGCCAACGAGGCATTGGGTGAATGGATACGCCGTACAGACGCTGTCCTGCCGGATGTCGATATTGATGACATCGTCTCGGTGTTAGCCTGTGATCTTGCCGATGGGGCCATGGATGG
>CBDUMB010000354.1:0-4109 GCA_965368205.1 uncultured Pseudomonadaceae bacterium
ATATTCGCAATATATTTGTTGGCTTGCGCTGCAGCGCTTTGTGCGAGGTCAAGCTGTAACAGTTCTGTTGAGCCGCGAATGGTTGTCAGCAGATTTCTGAAGTCATGGGCAATGCCGGCGGACATGGTGCCCAGGCTTTCCAGTTTCTGACGCGAAAGATTACTCTGTTCTTCTTCGACGCGGCGGGTGATGTCACGCGCGACACCGACAGCACGGATTTCACCCTGGCTGTTGAAATAATGGGAGGCGGTGATTTCCAGAAACCTGGGCGAGCCGTCGGCGTGGCGCACCTTGTATAAACTGCCATAGGGTCCTGCTGCCGAGATTTTCTGCAACGATTCTGGGTGTTCAAACTGAAATTTTTCACCTTGATGTTCTGCGGATACCTGACGCATGAACTCGTCGACCCGCTTACCTAACAACTCCTGTGTGGTGATGCCTAAAACCTTCAGGCAATTCGGGCTGACATAGACAAACTCTGCATTTTTGTTGAGTTCGACAATGATGTCTTCAGCGTGATTGGCCAGCGCATCAAAACGTTCCTGGGCCGAGCGTAAAGTAGCGCTGCGCTCGCGGCGGGCTTTGTCCAGCCATGCCCAGATTTGAATGGCACCGGTAAATGCGTAGGCAATTGCCCAGGGTATGCCAGATGCCACTGTCTGACGCGTCTGGTCATTGATGGTTGTGTCCCAGACTTCCATCCCGGCCAGGACGGTCATCGCAACGCCAAGGGCGATGTTGGTCAGCTTAGGCTGGTCAGACTCTCGATTCAGGTGCCAGGCGGCCAGCACTAAAGCAAAAATCTCCATGGGTATCACAAGCAGGCGCGCCAGCATCACCTGGTCGATTGCAGCAACGCCGCCGCGCAGTCCAACGGCGATGATGGCAAACCACAGAAGCCAGCGCGGCACTGGGCGATTTAGAAAGCCGTAGGTACCCGCGAGCATACACATCGGGAACACAACACCGGCAGCCTGACCTAGAAAAATGAAGTTGGGATAATCCAGGAGAGCGACTTGAAGCGGTCCGGTAACCAGGGTCGCCGACCAGCCCCACAGCCAGAAGCGCAGACCTGTGGATAACAGGGGTGTCAGCATCACAAGGCTGAAGGGTGCCAGTAAAATTAGCCCGAAGCCGGTTAACTCGAGGATCGACACCAGGTGTGTCCAATAACCAAAACGTCTACTAACTTACCATGTCTGCAGAACCCTAGTACACGGTCCTGCAGCTGGTTTTGTTCCTTCGGGTTAGCTGGGATCAGCTATCTTAAGCAACTGTTTACCCAGGTTCTGACCCGTAAACAGACGCTGCAGGGTGCTGGGGATGTTTTCAAAACCTTCCTGGACGTCGACCTGGAATTTCAGGTCGCCTGCTTCTATCCATTTCAGCAGGTCGGCAATTGCTTCACCACTGCGATTCATATAGTCGATGACAATGAAGCCTTCCATGCGCGCGCGCATGATGACCAGGTTCATCAGATTGTTTGGACCAGGTACCGGTTCGGTGGCGTTGTACCCGGATATACCGCCGCACAATACAACCCGCGCGTGCATGTTGATGTTGTCCAGAGCCGCCTGCAGGATATCGCCACCGACATTGTCAAAAAATACGTCGACTTTATTGGGGCAGGTTGCCGCGATGCGTTGAGCAACGTCTTCGTTCTTGTAGTCGATCACGTCATCAAAGCCGAGTTCGTCTTTCAGCCAGCTGCGTTTTTGTGCGCCACCGGCGATACCGACCACTCGCGCTCCTTTGATTTTGGCAATCTGACCGGCTATGGAGCCGGTAGCACCCGCAGCGCCAGATACAAGCACTGTCTCCCCTGCTTGCGGCTTGCCTAGATCCAGCAAACCCCAGTAAGCGGTCAGGCCGGTAACACCGAGTACTGACATCATCATTTCAGGGGAGATACCCGCTGGGATCTTGTTCAATCCCATGACTGACGTCTCAGGGCTGACAACCACAAAATCCTGCCAACCGCCGGTGGTCTGCACCAGATCGCCAGCTTCGAATCCGGCATGATTGGATGTCACAACCTGGCCAACTGACCCGGCACGCATGGGTTCACCCAGGGCAACAGGTGGCAGATAGCTTTCCCGGTCTTCCATCCAGCCACGCTGGGTGGGGTCAAACGACAGATAGAGATTGCGCACCAGCACCTCCCCTTCACCAGGCTCCGGAATCGGGGTTTCTTCGTAGGCAAAATTATCTTCGCCGACCAGGCCATGGGGGCGTTTAGCTAACAGCCACTGTCTGTTGGTGTTCATACTTTTTTACTCCAAATTGTTCTAAGAAGAGTGCTTTAAAGGCCGTGAAGCCTGGATGAATGGCTGGACTATTTCCAGTAGACTCTCGACTGACTTTTGGGAGAGGGTTTTACCATGGCAGAAGCTATCCAGCTTGAACACACAGACCCCAACGCCGTTGCGTTGGATCAGATTGACGTGAGCCGACCGGAGCTTATGCAAAGTGATACGCATTGGGGTTACTTTGCACGTCTGCGTGCTGAAGATCCGGTGCATTATTGTGCGGACAGCTTTTTTGGTCCGTACTGGTCGATTACCAAGTTCAACGACATCATGGAAATCGAGAAGGACCATCAGACCTTTTCGTCAAACGAGAGTATTACGCTGGCAGAACGTCCTGCGGATTTCGAAACCACTAATTTCATTGCTATGGATCCTCCCAAACACGATGTGCAGCGCAAAACTGTACAAGGTGTAGTGGCGCCTATGAATCTGGCAAAACTGGAAGGCACTATCCGCGAACGCGCGCAGAAAATTCTGGATTCTGTGCCTGTTGGTGAAACATTTGATTGGGTAGATCATGTATCCATTGAACTGACCACACAGATGCTGGCAACGATTTTTGATTTTCCCTTCGAAGATCGGCGCAAACTCACTTACTGGTCAGATATGGCCACATCCGGTGAGCTGGCAGGTGGGCCGACGCCGGAACCTGTGCGTCGCGCTGCATTGTTGGAATGCCTTGACTATTTCACTCGACTCAAAGAGCAGCGGTTGCAGGAAGAACCTAAGCCGGATCTGCTGTCGATGCTGGCACACGGTAAAGACACGCAGAACATCCCGCCGATGGAGTTTTTGGGCAATCTGATTCTGCTGATCGTTGGCGGTAACGATACGACCCGTAACTCGATCTCTGGCGGCGTGCTGGCCTTGAATCAGAACCCGGCGGAGTATGACAAGCTGCGCAACAATTTGAGTCTGATACCCAGCATGGTGTCTGAAATCATTCGTTATCAGACACCGCTGGCCTATATGCGCCGCACGGCCACCAAAGATGTGGAGTTTCGCGGTAAGCAGATCAAGAAGGGTGACAAGCTGGCTATGTGGTATGTCTCAGGCAACCGTGATGGCGAGGCGATAGAAAATCCGGACAGTTTTATCATCGACCGTAAAACACCACGTCATCATCTGTCGTTTGGTTTTGGCGTCCATCGCTGTATGGGGAATCGCCTGGCAGAAATGCAGCTGCGGGTCCTGTGGGAAGAAATCATGCAGCGTTTCCGCATGATCGAGGTGGTTGGCGATGTGGAACGTGTGCAATCGAGCTTTGTGCGTGGATACGCACATATGCCCGTGAGGGTGCACCCCCACTAGTCGTTGGAGCACCTGATTATATGTGTTGGGAAGTGCCGCTAGTGGAAATCAGCGGCATTTTTCAACATGTGTGCAGGACCATGCGGACCGTTCAGGACTGCATTTTTCCCGAATAATGCTTCTTTCTGGCCGCCGTAGTTGTCTCGATTTGCAGCCAGTGGCGCAAGCTCCGTGGCGCGTGCAATAGCCGCTTCTCGCAGTTCTTCAAGCGGCGTAATCGCCTGTACGATGCCCGCCTGCAGTGCATCCGGACCTGCCCAGCGACGTGCCAGCTGCACGGTTTCGAAATAGACATTCATGGGTAGTTTATGCCGGAACAATGCCAGTTCCGGATTCGGTATACGCATGCCAAGCTGCATCTCATTGGCACACACAAACCCCCGGTCCGCTCGCATGAAGCGGACGTCGTGACATAAAGCGCTCATAAACCCGGCACCAAAAGCATGGCCGTTGATGGCCGCGACCGTTGGCATGGGAAACGTAATGATA
>CBDUMB010000355.1:0-4108 GCA_965368205.1 uncultured Pseudomonadaceae bacterium
CGTAGATATACGGTGAACCCCATGGATCAGTCGGCAGTTTCTTGACGTAGCCTTCCGGGTTGTAGTTTTTCGGCTCAGGAAATCCGCTGGGTTTTTCAACCAGGGCTTCCAGGCCCTGCTCGGATGAGGGGTACTGGAAATTGTCGAGCCGGTAGACGTCCAGCGCGTTAGACAGTGAGCGGATGTCGGTTTGTGCAGCCTGTACTCTGGCGACGTCGGGCCTGCCGAGAATTTGCGGCACAACAACCGCGCCCAGAATCCCCAGGATGACAACGACCACAAGGATCTCAATCAGCGTAAAACCTCGGGTTTTACCTGCGCCAATGGTTGATGGTCTCACATACATATCTACTTCTCCGACATCTCGTTGGCTCAGACCAACTGGTTCATACTTAATATAGGCAGTAACACGGCCATGACAATAAACAGCACAACCGCGCCCATGATGAGCAACATCAGGGGCTCAAACAGTTTCACCACAGTGGACACAATTCGCTCGACCTCAGCTTGTTGATAAGTGGCCACACGTCCTAACATCGCATCCAGCTCACCGCTCTGTTCACCGCTACCCACCATATGCAGCAGCATGGGCGGGAACTGGCCGACCTGTTCGAGGGCAACCCGCAAGCTCATGCCCTCGCTGACAGTTTGTGTGGCCTCTGCAAGACGGCGGCGCAGCCAGGTGTTGGACACCACTTCACTGGCAATGTTCATGGCTTCTACCAACGGCACACCGGCACTGGTCAGGATAGATAACGTGTTGGCGTAACGTGCCGCGTTGGCGCTGCGGGCAATACGCCCGAGCAGCGGTAGGGAAAATTTCTTATGGTCCCAGCTTATGCGGATGCTGGGTTGTGATAACGCCCAGCGGATTACCAGGACAATAATGGTGACGCCACCCAATAGAGCCCACCAGTAGTCGCGCAGGGTGTCGGTCATGGCAATCAGCAGTACGGTAAACCACGGCAACGTCTGGCCGGTGTCTTCGATCACACTGATCATGTCCGGAATCACATACACCATCAGTGCGCCAACAATTGCAAAAGCCAGAAACAGAAGCGCTACGGGATAAAACAGAGCCATTTCAACGTTACGGGTCGACTCGAATTGGCGTTCCAGATAGTCCGCAAGGTTTTCCAGTACCCGGTCCAGGTAGCCGGACTGTTCGCCAGCCGCAACAGATGAGCAATACAGCTGTGAGAAACTGTTGGTGTATTCGCGCAGGCTGCTGGCCAGAGAGTGGCCTTCTAAAACTTTGCTGCGAATACCCAGAATCAGGGCGCTGACGTGCTGCTTTTCTGTCTGCTGAGCAACCGCGCTCAGTGCCTCTTCTATCGGCAGGCTTGAAGCAATCAAGGTGGCCAGCTGGCGCGTGAACAAAACGCGATCAAGCGCTGACATGCGGCGCGAAAAGTTCCACCCCATGCTGTTGGTCTGGCGTTTATGTCGTTCTGTTGCCGGGGCAACCTCAAGGGGCATCAGACCTTTGTCGCGTAACATCTGGCGCAACTGGCGGGCGCTGTCGGCCTCCATTACACCTTTGTTCTGTTTGCCTTTTGCGTCGAGGACAACGTATTCGAATGCAGCCATGAGGGTTGTTTCAGTCTTCCAACGTGACGCGCAGTACTTCCTGCACCGTAGTAATACCAGCTAACACTTTTGCTTTGCCGTCCTCGCGAATGCCTGGTGCGGTGCGGCGTGCGTAGCCGGTCAATTCCTGTTCGCTGACCTGGTCGTGAATCAACTGGCGGATGGTGTCGTCGACGACTACCAGTTCGTAAATACCGGTGCGGCCTCGATAGCCTGAATGGCTGCAGGCTTCACATCCGGTCGATTCATATAGAACTGCGCGGGGTTCACCGAGAAACTGTAGTTCAGCCGTGGTTGCAGCGCGTTGTACACGACAGTCTTCACACAAAGTGCGCACCAGGCGCTGGGCCAGAACGCCAACCAGACTGGACGATAGCAGGAACGGCTCTACGCCCATGTCCATCATCCGGGTCACCGCTCCGATGGCGGTGTTGGTGTGTAAGGTCGACATAACCAGATGACCGGTCAAGCTCGCCTGAATGGCGATTTCAGCAGTCTCCAGATCGCGGATCTCACCGACCATCACAACGTCAGGATCCTGTCGCAGGATGGCGCGTAAGCCTCGTGCAAACGTCATATCCGCTTTGGTGTTGACCTGGGTTTGACCAATGCCTGCCAGGTTATATTCAATCGGGTCTTCCACAGTCAGTATGTTGATAGTCTGAGCCGACAGCTCGGCAAGCGACGCATACAGTGTGGTTGTTTTACCGGAACCGGTCGGGCCGGTGACGAGGAAAATTCCGTGGGGCTTATGCACCACTGACTGAAGGATTTTCAGCTGTTCGGCAGCCATCCCCAGATTTTCGAGTCGAAGTCTGCCGGCTTGTTTATCAAGCAGACGTAAAACCACCCGCTCGCCTGAACTGGCGGGCATGGTGCTGACGCGTACATCGACCTCACGGCCACCGATACGCAGCGAAATACGTCCATCCTGAGGAATGCGTTTCTCGGCAATATCCAGCCGCGCCATCACTTTGATACGTGACACCAGCAATGGCGCCAGCTCGCGTTTGGGTTTCACAACTTCCCGCATCACACCATCAACCCGGAAACGGACACACAGTTCTTTTTCGAATGTTTCGATATGTACGTCGGAAGCCCCTTCGCGGATAGCCTCCGCGAGAAGTGCGTTGATCAGGCGGATGATCGGCGCATCGTCTTCCTGTTCCAGCAGATCTTCGGTTTCCGGTACCGAATTAGCCAGACTGGCCAGATCCATTTCATCGCCGAGATCTTCCACCATCTGGCGCGCTTCTGACGAATCACGGGAATAGGTATCCGACAGCAGCTGCTCGAATTCTTCGGCACCAACCATACGTACAGTCAGTTCTTTGCCCGCTGTGCGGCGCACTTCTGCCAATGTAGTGAGTGCAGGTTGAGCTTTGCAGGCGACGTCAGCTTTGTGGCCTGGCAGTGTGGTTCCGGTGATGACAATGCCAAAGCGTTTGGCGAAAGCAAACGGCAGCAGCGTGATTTCGCTGATTGTGGTGTTGGCCTTCAGGGCAACGGCCGGTTTCAGCTCGTTTGCTGCTTGCATCGTTGTTGATTCTGCTGATGTCGTTGATGACGCCGCGTCGGTCATGATGGCCAGATGTCCTGTCTGAGTTATTGTCGGTTAATGGCTAATAGTATCAGTCACTTAGAGCTTAGCCTAAGGGTCCTAGCCAGTCTTGGGTAGTAGACGTGATGGGCAATGCCTACGGGTTCACGTTCACCCCGCTTCGCACACTACAACTCTACACACTAGGCGACTTAGTTTCTTTCAGTTTCGTTACATTCATTTGACAACAATGCGTAGAATACGCGGCATGGCGCAGGCAAAAAGTGAATTTATTGCAGATCTCTTCGAGGAGCAGGCTACGCCCCTGCTCAAGTATCTGACTTCGCGTTTTAAAAATGTTGATGAAGCCAAAGAAGTTGCCCAGGAAGCCTGGCTGCGGGTGTTTCGACTCGATCACCCCGAAGAGCTTGAAAACGCTAAAGCCTTTCTCTTTCAGACCGCTTCAAACCTGAGTATCGATCGTATCCGACGCGTATCGCTGGAGCGCAATCACGATGTCATGGCAGAAGAACCCGTGCAGTCTGTTGAGGCCACCGTTGCTGCCCAACAAACCTTGCGCACCATCGAAGCGTCATTGTTTGAGTTGCCCACTAAATGCCGCCAGGCGTTTGTGATGCATCGTCAGAAAAACATGTCTTACCCGATGATTGCCGAGCAGCTGGGTGTCAGCACCAGCATGGTTGAGAAATACATTATCCAGGCACTGAAGCACTTTCGTAACAAATTGGAACAATAACGCGCTGAGGGAATCGTCGTCTGGTGCGTTTAACATATGAGAGTCGGTTTTAAGACGGTTAAATGCAGGATCATCAGTTAGACAGTGCGGGCTCAGTGTCCGACCAGGCCATAGAGTGGCTTGCACGTCTACGCGCTGACGATGTCACTCCACAGGAAACCGCAGACTTTGCCATCTGGCTTGCAGCTTCTGAGAATCATCAGCAGGCATTTGATACAGCC
>CBDUMB010000356.1:0-4106 GCA_965368205.1 uncultured Pseudomonadaceae bacterium
CCACAGGTATGTTGGCAAACAGAAACTGATCTTCTAGCAGCAGATTTAAAGGCGAACGGGCATGCAAGCTATGCCGCCAGTAGACAAAGCCGGCGCACAACAGAATCAACATAAGCAGAGAGAAATAGTAATAGTGTGTTGCATACCCAGCCTGACGCTGCAGTGATGCATCAAGCGCGGCTAGTTCACTGACGACGCCGCCAAGATCTCTGGACACTTCTATACGGTTAGTCGCGGAGATCATCTCGCCCGCACTGATACGGCGGGTCAATTCTTCAAGTGGACGACGCAATTCCTCACTGGCTGGCGGCACGTGATGGCGCAGCTGGGGGAACAGTTGTGCCGCACTGATCAACCACGCCGCCTCAGAACTGCCTTCAAGAACGGTTTCATGCAGCGCAGAAGTTTTCTGCAGCAGCGCATCGACATCGCGTTGCTGCATCTGGGTTAGGTGCAGGTTCAGTGAAAAATAGGCGCAGCTGATGACAAAGGCAACCACGACCCACACCTGCCACTGACTTAACGACAGCGTACGCGCAGCAAATACAACGGATGAAGGCGCCTGGTTCAAAGTAGATACAGCTCAATCTAGACCTGGAGGTTTCACTTAAGGCTAGACGGTGCACAGCAGGCTGCAATGCTAATTGTCTTTTTTTGGGGATTGGCGCAAGCCTTGCGCCAGGCCTGCCGAATTAACCAGCCGGCCCGCAGGATACCGCCAAAAAAACTGCGTCTTGAGCGCTGTTTCACAACGCTCTACCGACACCAGAACAATTCCTGGAATGTGCTCAGTTCAATCCGCGCAGTACCAGCATGGGCGGTGAGTTCACCAGCGAACGACTGCCTAAAAGGCCAACTACCGTAATAATCAGCGCGCCGACCACGGGGCCAACCGGCCATATCCAGGGATGTAACTGCATATCAAGTTCAAACACCTGGCTTTGCAGAACCGCAACAGTCAGTTCAGCGCCGACCACCGCCACAATGCCTGCAAATGCGCCAAGCACCGCAAACTCAAATGCCAGCGAAGCAAATATCAGCTTGCGGGTGCCACCCAGGGTACGCACCAAAGCATGTTCCGCCATGCGTGCATCACGGCTGGCCTGAATGCTGGCAACCAGCACAAGACAGCCACTGCCCAGAACCAGGGCCAGCACCAGTTCCACCGCCTGAGTAACCCGATCCACAATATTGGTGATCTGTTCTATGAGAGCATCTATTTCGATCACCGTAATCGTGGGGTGATTGCTGAGCAGTTCGTTGAGAAACACTTTCTCACTGCGTTCCAGGTAGAAACTGGTCATGTACGTCGACGGATAATCGCGCAGTGCGGGGGGCGACAGAATGATGAAAAAATTAGGGCTCATACTCTCCCATTCTAGGGTGCGTATGCTGGTCACTTCTGCATCGAAGTTCTGCCCGCCGATGTCGAAGGTAAGCACGTCACCGATGGACAGCTTAAAATCGTCGGCATAATCCTGTTCCAGTGATACCTCAGCTTTGTCGGTCTGTTCTGACCACCATTGCCCCGCCACCACTTCGTTGCTCTGAGGTTGTTCAGCGATCCATGTTAAGTTGCGTTCGGACATCAGACGCGGACCGCCATCTTCTCCTCGAGGTGCAACCCTGGCCTGATACTCTTTTGCCTCTTCACCATTCACCCCAACTACACGCCCGCGAATCATGGGGTAGAGGAAGTCTCCCGCGGTGGCTTTATCGTCGATGAGTGTCTGCACCGCATCCACTTCGTCAGAGGCGATATTCATGACAAAGTGATTTGCCGCTTGATCCGGCACCTGGGAGCGCCACTCAGTTACCAGCGCAGTGCGCAACAGCACAAGCACCAATAACAACATGATGGCGAGACCAAAAATTAGAATCTGTGCAGTATTGGCCTGACTGCGACGTTGCAGACCGCTCAACGCAAGACGCCATCCGCTGCGCGCCTGCATACCCACAACTCTTCCGCTTCTCAGCAGCAGATATGAGAGCGTACCAAATACAATAATTACGCCAGTGGCGCCAATGATTGTCCAGAAGGTCAGAAACCAGCTGCCGCTGTACCAGACCAGCAGAAAAACACTGCCCGCAATCGCTGCTCCGTAAGACAGCCACCGGCTGGCTGGTGCCACACCCAGATCACGCCTGATCACCCGCATCGGCGATACATCTTTCAAATGTATAAATGCCGGCATGGCAAATGAAACGGCGCAGATGAGACCGGTAGCTGTGCCCAGAGCAAACGGACGCAGTCCTGGTGGTGGTAACTCAATGGTTATGAGCGTTGACAGAATCTGCACAATCAACAGGTGCAACAAGCCACCCGCCGCGAGGCCAATGACGATGGCAATTGAGCCAATCAGCAGCAGGATGCTGAGGAACCCATACAGAATCTGCGACGGGGTTGCGCCAAGTGTCTTCAGCACGCCAACGTGATCATAGTGTCGAGCCGCATAGCGATGGGCACTTAAAGCCACAGCAATACCCGCCAGGAGCACCCCCAGCAGGCCACCCAGCAACAGAAAACTTTCCGCTCGATCCAGTGCAGAGCCAATCCGCGGGCTGCTTTCACGGATACTGACCCAACGATAGTTGGGTTCCAGCTCAAGGTTGTTACGCAAACTTTCCAGATCACCCTCGTCCCCTCGCAGCAGCAGCCGGTAGGAGATCCGGCTGCCGGGTTGCACCACTTCAGTGGCGGGCACATCGTCAATATTCATCAACAAACGGGGACCCAGATCAAAAAACGAACCACCGCGATCCGGCTCTGCCACTAAAACCCGACCAATACGCAATTCAGCAAGCCCGACTTCGATGCTATCGCCCAGCGTTACGCCGAGCGCAGGAAAAAGCCTGGAATCCAGCCATACCTCGCCAACCGGCGGGATCTCCTGGATGGGATAGCCGCGCACAAACGGTTCATCGGAGACAATCAATTTGCCGCGCAATGGATAGGTACCGGCAACTGCTTTCACGCTGACCAGCTGGTTTGTATCTCCGGCAAAAACCATGGAGGGGAACACCATGGTTTCAGCCATCTCCAGGTCACGTGCAGCGGCTTCGATCCGAAACGTTTCTGGAATCGGACGCGAACTGGAGATCTGTCTATCTGCTGCCAGAAAATTGGATGATTCCTCCACCAGCGCATGGTGCAGGCGATCGACAAACAAACTGATCGACGTAACCGTCCCGACGGCCACCACCAGCGCCACCAGAAGAAGCCCCATTTCACCTGAACGGATATCACGCATCGCCATGCGGCGAACCAGATGAAAATTCATGTTTTGATACTTCCTGCTTCGATCGCAATGGTGCGGCCACAGCGTTCCGCCAGGCGTTCATCGTGCGTCACCATGATCAGAGTCGTGCCAAATTCTTTATTCAGATCAAACAGTAATTGAATGATCAGCTCGCCGGTGTGAGTGTCCAGGTTACCCGTTGGCTCATCCGCGAAAAGTACCGTCGGCTGGGACGCAAACGCACGGGCAATAGCAACCCGCTGCTGCTCCCCGCCGGATAACTGACGCGGATAATGGGTAACACGATCTTCCAGACCGACCTTCTTTAACAGTTCAACAGCCTGATTTTCTGCCAGAGTCTCACCACGCAATTCAGCGGGTAACATCACATTTTCGAGGGCGGTTAAGCTGCCGAGTAATTGAAAAGATTGAAAGACAAACCCGACATGCTGACCTCTGACCAGGGCGCGGGCTTCTTCATCCAGACTGGTGAGTTCAGCGTCTACAAGTTGTACGCTACCGCCGGTTGCAGAATCGAGCCCGGCAAGGATACCTAACAATGTTGTTTTGCCTGATCCGGATGCGCCGACGATAGCCACAGTTTCACCCTGTTTGATTTCCAGATCAATGCCATCCAAGATAACCAACTTACCCGCGGCCGTATCAACGGACTTTTCGACCGCTTTTGCACATACAACAGTATGACTCATGAATTATTTCTACCCAGTACCAATGAATAAATTGTTAGTTCGCTCTGCCACGCAACGCCCGGAAAAACGTTTCTGGAGCATGCTGGCTATCCTTTGCGCGTTAATCTTGCCAACCCATCTGAGCGCCTCGACGCTACCGGCAGTCACCCTGCCATCG
>CBDUMB010000357.1:0-4100 GCA_965368205.1 uncultured Pseudomonadaceae bacterium
ACTGTGACCACTGAAATCGCGGCGCCAAGAATGCCCAGTTTCGGCGCGCCAAACCATCCCAGTACCAGGGTGCCGGACAATATCACCTGAACGATGCCGCCGCCGGCCATCAGCAGTGCGGGGAAACGCATTTCGCCAAGGCCGCGGAACACGCCGGAAAGCAGCGACATGAGCCAGATGCTGATGCAGCCTCCGAACATGACATAGCCATAAGCCAAAGCCTCATCCAGCACCGCATCTCGTGCGCCGATGGCCATCAATAGAGGCTCGCCCAGAATTGCAAAACTCGCTGCGAAAAACAAACCAGCACATACAGCGATAAACAGCGCGTGCCAGATCAATTCCTGGGCGCGCTGGATTTGCTTGGAGCCTATGGCTCTGGCGATTGAACTGGCGACGGCACCGCCCACTGCGCCACCGGAGAGCATCTGCATCAACATCAAACCCGGAAACACAAACGCCATGGCGGCAAGCGACGTGGTCCCCAGCTGGCCCACGTACCAGACTTCAGTCATGCTGACGCTGGCCTGGACCAGAAAGGCAATGGCGTTGGGTGTGGCCATCTTCAACAGAATCGGCAGTGCGCGGCCGTTGAGGATGTTGTCTGTGCGCAGGTCAGCTGCGGTTTGATTCAATGTCCTGGGCCTATAAACCCAGTACCAGTTTGGCCACGATGTTGCGCTGCACTTCATTGCTGCCGCCGGCAATGGAAGAGGCGCGATAGTTGAAATAACGGGGGAACGCAGCAACACCGGACGCAGGACCGATGGCAGGTGTGTTTTGACCCACCTCTCGAGCTTCAGGCTGGTGCGGGCTGGCGTAAAATGCCAGTGCTTCCACCATCAGTTCAGATAAGTACTGGCTCATATCAGCGCCCAGGGTTTTCATGATGGAAGACTCCGGACCGGGGCTGCCACCTTTTGATATCTGCGCCATGATGCGGAATTCGGTGAATTGCAGGGCTTCGATTTTGACCCCGGTTTCATTGAGTTTGTTTTTGAAATCATCGTCATCAGCAAGCTTCTGACCGGCAACGTTGGTTTGTTCAGCGAGATGCCGCAGGCGTTGTAAACCCACGCTGAAGCGTGCTGCGCCACCGCCACCGCGCTCAAATTCGAGCAGATATTTGGCAACTGTCCAACCCTGATTCTCTTCCCCAACAATATTTGCCTTAGGCACGCGGACATTGTCGAAGAACACCTGGTTGACCTCGTGGGTGTCGGACGCAAATAAAATAGGCTCAACGCTGATGCCGGGCAGGTCCATATCCAGCAGTAGAAAAGTGATGCCCTGTTGTGGCTTGCCCGTATCGTCTGTACGCACGAGGATAAACATGCGGTTGGCATAGTGGGCGTGCGTGGTCCATATTTTTGAGCCGTTGAGTACCAGGTGATCACCGTCGCTGCTGGCTTTCAGTTGCAGAGAGGCCAGATCTGAGCCGGAAGCAGGTTCAGAGTAACCCTGACACCAGTAATCTTCGCCGGAGAGAATACGCGGCAGGTAATAATCTTTTTGCGCTTGAGTGCCGTGTCCGATCAGCATCGGCCCACACATGCCCAGCCCCATTGGTGCAGTGCCGGGTGTGCCAGCCAGGCTTGTTTCTGTGGTCCAGATATACTGTTGCATGAGGTCCCAGCCGGTCCCGCCATATTCTTTTGGCCATGCCGGTGCCACCCAGCCCTGCTTGTACAGGATTTTGTGCCACGCCATATTGTGCTCGTAGTCCAGAAATATACCCGGACAGAAAGCCGCCGCCTGTTTCAGTTCGTCCGTGAGGGCGTGGCTTAAAAATTGTTTAACTTCATCGCGGAAGGCTTCGTGCTGTGCACTGAACGAGATATCCATATGTCCCCTCAATCTGGATTTGGCTGTGTTTTCATGCCATGCGCAAGAGATTCTAACTCGAACACGTGTGGGTCGTCGGCACCCAGTTGCCTCAGTGCCTCGGCAAGTTCCTGCAGATACTCAAGGTTGTGACCGCTGGGGCCCTGACTGCGGATAATCTGGCTGGCAATTTCATGCAATGGCGCTTCACCAAGGTAAGCAAAGTTACCTTCGGTGGCAATGTATACCAGGCCTTCAACCCTGTTGCCGTCGTTCAGGTGCAGCTGGCTGTTGATGCGGCTGTAACCGTTCTTTTCCCGATGGTCGAGTTGCTCAAAGGTGGCGGTGACCGTTTGCTGAGGTAGCAGATACGCCATGCCCAGACAGCGCGCGTTTGCTTCCGGAATCAGGGTAACCACGCGTCCGGGTTGTTCCGGTACACCGCGATGATCGTGTGAACCCTGCCAGAAGCGTCGTGTGTAGCCAGGCAGTATTGCCGGTTGTGCGTGCAGGTACTCGAAGCCAGGTCGCCAGATCAGCGAGCCATAGCCGAATACCCAGGCTGCATCCGAGGTATCCGAGGGATTAGACGCCACGTGTTCTCGCGGACTTGTGCATGGTTGGATCTGGGTTCTGTTGAGTGCTTGGGAAGTTTAACGCGAACTTCGTTGCACGCGCAGCGAGTTATCTGCCCGTACAAATGCATGCTTGCACGCCAGAGCGGTTGCCTTTGTGTACACAAAGGCTGACAGGTTGTTAACCGGCTGGTTCCGGTTGGGCTGCCCTGGCATCTGCTTCCAGCACGCGTGCGCCACGCATGATATTCCCCAAGGCATAGTTGCCCTCGTGGCAGGCGACTTCGTAAACTTTGCCATCCGCGGCTGCCCACGGGTATTCACCACCCCAGGGTTGTGTCCAGATTTCCGGATTGTTGATTTCGAACCGGTACAACAGACCGCCATCATCTGTGCGACTGAGGTACTCAGTAACCTGAAGGTTTTCATCCGCACCGGATAATGCGGGTGTCTGTTTGAAATTTTTTGTTTCGATGACCAGGGTTTCACCCTCCCAACGGCCGATGCTGTCACCTAACCAGGTTCTTATATTGTCGGGGCGATGGGTTGCGTTCATGCGGATGACGCGGGCATCGTGATTCATTTCAGTGAGGATCATGATGTGATCCGGCGTCTGGATGATGCGTTTATGATTGTTGTAGATGTTGGGCAGCATCGGTGGCCCGGCAGTGGAGCGTGAGCCGATGATGCAGCGCTCAGCCAGGGGCCTTTGCTCCAGGTTGTCATAGGGTCCACTTTCCTCGTCAAGCCACCAGGCTTCGCCAGAGTTTTTACTGGCCGTCGGGTCCGGGCTGCGCCAGATAATCTGCCAGTTGTCTAAAAAACCTTTTAAGCGAGCGGCGCCGTAAGGGGTCATGGCCGGTATGCGACCATTGGCTGGCGTAGTGATGATGGATGTTCTGAATTTCCCATCTACACTGGCTGCGCCAGTACCCACGTCCAGCCAGAAAAAATTGTAACCCCCGACGTTGCCACCTTTTTCGGGTGCGTCGCGATTAGGGTCGCTGTCAGCTGCGTCCTGGGCGACTCGAGCCTGGATCCGCTGGGCGTAAACCGCAGCCTCCTCTTCGGTCAGAAACAGATTATTGCCATACGCTTCCGGGCGTTGCAGCGGTGTCAAAGTGCCGACGTCGTAAGTGCCTGACAGGTTGCCTTCAGCCTGGCTTTCGAAACTGGTCATCAGGCTGGCAGTAAAGATGAGCAGTGAGATGAAGAGTGATTTGTGCATAGTCTGATAGTCGCAGTCTGAACCATGGTGTAGTGGCAGCATTGCACAATTCATTCCAACCTGTCAGGCGCAAAGTAGGCGCTTGTCGCACTTTATTGGCGCCTGAGCGCCTTAGGCGCACCTTTATCTTGCGTGACAGAGCCTTCGTGCACAATTTGTGCGCCAGCAATATCGATGTCCGCGCCGTTAACTGCCCTGAAGAGCCGATTGTTTCGCGGCTATCCGCTATGGCACGTTCTTTGAATTAGCTTTCATCACTATGAGCGGATTCGGTGAATTCGCAGACAGGTTCTTCAACAAACGAAAGCTGGAAACGAGGCGTGGAAACACAACTGATTGTGCTCATCGGGCTGCTTGCTCTGGCTGGTGCCTTTGCGGGTGTTACTGCCGGCTTGTTTGGCAATGGCGGCGGTTTTGTTGTGGTGCCCTCGCTGATCGCCGTTTTTTCGATTCTCGGCGAGACCACAAGTGAT
>CBDUMB010000358.1:0-4053 GCA_965368205.1 uncultured Pseudomonadaceae bacterium
GCCATTGTAGCTGACTGAATTAAACCGCAGGGTGTATTTATGGTACCTTCTGCGTCATTACGAGGAGTTAGAATATGTCTTATGCACCCACTGAGCGCCCCTTCTATGATGCGGATAGTCACATCATGGAGCTGCCCGATTTTCTGAAGTCTTACGCAGATCCGGATATACGCGATGAGATACCGGAAGTGAGTTACAGCGCCTCAATTGTGACAGACGAAGAAGTTGCGCAGATAGTTGCTCAAGGCGGTAAACACAGTCCGGAGCATGTTGCCGAGCAGATTGCATTAGGCGACCAACTCATTGAAACCTCAAAAGAAATTCAAGCCCTGGGGGCGTTTAATGCCCAGGACCGCTCGGTTGCCATGGACTTGCTGGGTTTTAAAAAGCAGCTGGTTTTTGCGACCCACAGTGTGGCCTTTCCTTTCCACCCCAGTAGTAAAAAACCTGCACATTTACGTTACGGGGCAACCCGAGCGCACAACCGGCATATGGTTGATTTCTGCGCTGATGATGATCGGTTGATGGGTGTGGGCGTGGTGCCGTTGGATGATCCTGCGCGCGCCATAGAAGAAGCAAAATGGGCCATTGATAATGGCCTGCAAGCTATCTGGGTGCCACATCGCGCGCCCATCGGTCATGCGCCGGGCCATGTGGATCTTGAGCCCTTCTGGGCCATGCTGGCGGAGGCAGGTGTACCGTTCTTATTGCACGTTGGCGGAGCGCCGTTGCAGATCAACAGCTCCTGGAGTAATAACGGGCGCGCGGCCACACGCGACTGGATGGGTGGGGGTGAGAACGTCCGCACGAAAGACGCCACGGTTATGCATCAGGCGCCAGAGATGTTCTTGAGTATGCTTGTTGCTGATGGCGTGTTGCACAGACACCCGACGCTGAAAGGTGCGGCGGTTGAGCTGGGTGCCGGTTGGGTACCGGAGATGTTGCGACGCCTGGATGCGGTGGCCAAAGTTTACAGCCGGGTTGATGAGTCGATTCGATTCGACCGCAAACCCAGCGAGCAGATCACGCAGCAGATGGGCTTTACGCCCATGCCCCATGAAGACGTTGGCAATATGATTGCGCAGTCAAACCCGGATCTGTACCTCTTCTCCAGTGACTATCCGCACATCGAAGGCACACGTGATCCCATTGCTCGATTTGAAAAGACGCTGCCACAAGCTGATGAGCAGGTTAAAGCCGCCTTTTACAGTGAGAACTTTCTGCGCCTGTGGCCGGATGCCCGGGTCAGTTAATCGGTAGCAGGTATGGCTAAAGCAATTGCACTCGTTCTGGTCATACTTGTTGTGGGTGCGCTTGGCACCTTCTGGTTTGTCTGTCCCTGTGAGCAGATGCCGGGCGGCCCCCTGCAGGGTGAACGCAGTATGACGCAGGTTCAGAACTGGTCGTTTGCTAACGAGCCAGGTCTGTGCCAGGTAGAAGTTGATCGTGGCATTCCCTGGTCGGTGAATTTGAACTGTATGTCCGTTGATAATGCGTTGTATATCAGTTGCTCACGCTGTGAGGGTAAAGGTTGGTCAGCCGCGGCGCTGGACAACCCCGAGGGATATATCAGGATTCGCCAGACGGTCTATCCTGTAACGTTTAAACGTCTGGTGAGCACTGATGAGTTAGATGCGGCCTGGCGCGCGCGTCTGCAGAAGCTTGATGCAGATGTGAGCACTCCCAGGCCCGCACACTGGTGGTCGTTTAAGTTAGTCTCGCGTCCGATGGCGTAAACCTTGCGGCAACTGGTGAGGTATTTCGGATGGCATCGGATTGGATAGTGTTGAATTAGGGGGAACCATGGAAAAAACATTAGATACGCAAGTCGACGTGGTCATCGTTGGCGCCGGTTTTGCAGGCTTATACCTGCTTTACCGACTGCGCCAGCTGGGTATGAGCGCCCAGGTGCTTGAAATGGGTGATGGCGTTGGCGGAACCTGGTATTGGAACCGCTATCCAGGTGCACGATGTGACGCTGAAAGCCTGGCCTATTCTTTTTCGTTTTCTCCAGAGCTTGAACAACAGTGGCAGTGGTCCGAACGTTACGCCACCCAGCCTGAAATCCTTGCCTATGCGGATCATGTTGCAGACCATTTTGATCTGCGCCGCGACATCGCGTTTGGACAGAAGGTGACATCAGCATTATATGACCAGGGCCACAACGAGTGGCATGTGCTCACTGAGCAGGGTTTAGAGGTGCGCGCTGGATTCTGTGTGATGGCAACCGGCTGCTTGTCGGTGCCACAATTACCGGATATTCCTGGCGTTGCCGACTTTAAAGGGCCCAGGTACCAGGCCAGCTTATGGCCGCCGGAAGGTGTTGATTTCACCGGTCAGCGGGTTGGTATCATCGGTACCGGGTCTTCCGGTATACAGGCCATCCCCAAAATAGCGGAACAGGCTGCGCACCTCACCGTGTTTCAGCGCACACCTAATTTCAGTGTACCTGCCGTTAACAAGCCGCTCGATCAGAACTGGGTTGAGCAGTTTAAACACCACTATCGAGAGCACCGCAGATTTCATAAGCTGGGTCTGAGTTCTGGTTTTGGTGACCTCGACATAGAACCAATAGAACGCGCACCGGTTGCCGAAACCGCTGAGGGCATGAGTGCCGAGCAGGTGGCTGAATTACTGGATCCCTACTGGGAGCGTGGCGGGGCGTTTTTCCTGTCTGCGTTTGCCGACACAATGATGAACCCTGCCACTAATGCGCTGGTGGCTGAATATGTGCGCAACAAAATTCGCGCGACAGTGAAAGATCCGGACATTGCAGAACGGCTGTGCCCATCAAATCATCCAATTGGCACCAAGCGCATTTGTGTGGATACGGGTTATTACGAAACCTACAACCGCGATAATGTAACGCTGGTTGATGTGGCAGCTGATCCCATCGAGGCGATTACGGCAACCGGGTTACGAACCGGAACGGACAGTTATGAGTTTGATGTGCTGGTACTGGCAACGGGTTTTGATGCGATGACCGGCGCCCTTGGACGCATGGATATTCGCGGCGAAGACGGCCAGCGCCTGAAAGATAAATGGGCGGAAGGGCCACGCAGCTACCTGGGTTTGAGTATTGCCGGTTTCCCGAATTTCTTCACCGTTACAGGTCCGGGTAGTCCCTCGGTTCTCAGTAACATGATGGTATCGATCGAACAGCACGTCGATTGGATTGTTGACTGCATGCAACACATGCGGAACAGCGGTTACAAGCGCATCGAAGCGCAACCGTCAGCAGAAAATCAGTGGGTAAATCATGTGAATGAAGTGGCCAGTGCAACCCTGTTTCCGCAAGCGGGCTCCTGGTATATGGGTGCCAATGTAGAAGGTAAGCCAAGGGTATTCATGCCCTATGCCGCCGGGGTGGGTCCGTATCGGGAAGTCTGCGACGACGTGGTCGCGGACGATTATCGCGGTTTCGACTTTATGTAGGCTGTCAGCCCGGAATGATTCTGCGTTGTTGTAAGTCGCGTAACCAATGACAGAAACTCTCTTCAGAGTTATAAACCGCGTTGAATCCAGCTTGTCTGATCTTCACTGTGCTGACAAATGTGGGCGGTGGCGGTTCTTCTAAGCCATGCGCAAATGCCAGGTCTGCATAGTGATGGGATTCCCCCAGTACCTGCTGTAGCGACAGCGGCTGCAGTCCATGCTGTTGGACGATGTTGTCCCACAGTTCCTGTCGACTTTCCAGATACGTGGCGAGACTGAAAGGCTCATCTTCACCCACGTCTATATTCAACGTCTCAGCGATGGCGGGCCACATGTCACGCCAGCTGAAGACCTCGCCGTTTGTCAGGTTAAACGTTTCTCCCGCGGCCTGAGCGTTTTGTGCAGCCCAGAGGCAGGCGTCACCGGTTAAACGGGCATCGGTGGCTTCCCAGATCCAGTCTGCGCCGCCGGGAAAAGCCAGCTTTAATCCTTCTGCCTTGCGCATGGCTGCATAAACGCCTACCACCGGCGGCAGATTCATCACCACGCCGTGGTTGGGGCCGACAATCAGCTGGGGTCGGAAGATGGTGGTAGCAAAACCATGCCTGGCGGCTCGCT
>CBDUMB010000359.1:0-4039 GCA_965368205.1 uncultured Pseudomonadaceae bacterium
CTCAGCGCCACGAGCCTGCCGTGGACATTGAAATTTGTGACCGGCTTTCTCATGGACCGTTTTACCTTCCTGCCCATGGGTAGGCGGCGCGCGTGGTTGATCAGTGCGCAGACCATCATGGTGGCCACGCTGATTGCTGTTGCACTGGTCGATCCACGTTATGGTGATATTGCAGCGTTGTCTGCGTTCTCTTTCCTGATCATGACCGCAACTACGTTTCAGGATGTTGCGGTGGATGGCATGGCCGTAGATCTTATCCCGGATGCTGAAAGAGCCCGTGCGAGTGGCTTGATGTTTGGCGGGCAGTCGATTGGGATTGCAGCGGGTACCGCGTTTACCGGCTTTACGATTGCAGCTGCCGGATTTCCAGCAGCGATGCTTGGTAACGCAGGTTTTGTTGGTGTGATTCTACTCATGCTTATTTTTGTCCGAGAGCGCCCCGGCGAACGCCTGTTACCCTGGACTCGCGGGCGTGCATCTGACGCATCTGTTACTTTACAGGTGGGTGCGTGGTCGCAGCTCATCCGAGAAGTCTGGCAAAGTATGTTGTCACGAGACTGCGCTTACCATGTGGTTGCACAGGTCTCTCAAGGCGCAATTTATGGTCTTTACATCGGTGTTATGCCGCTGATTGCCACGAATATCGCTGGCTGGTCGGATGCAGAATTTTCCGGGCTGACGGGTTCGGCGACATTGATAGCTGGGTTGCTGGGCATCTGTGTATTCGGCGTTGTGGCAGACAAGCTCGGTTCGCGACCTACAACAATTGTTGGCACGGTGCTGCTCGGATCTCTGACAATGTTGTTCTGGTATATGGCGCCGCATTGGGACGCAGACCTGACCATCAAGGTCAGCGCGATTACCTTCATGTCCACATTTTTAGGTCTGCAGATTGCGATCTGTGCATCGGCTATGAAAATATGCTCTCCCAAGGTTGCCGCAACACAGTTCACTTTGTTGATGGCGCTTGCCAACTTCGGGATAACACTGGCATCTGCAGCTCTTGGAATGTTTGAAGCCATTGGTGGCTATCAAGCCATCCTTGCAGCCATGGTGGTCATGGCCCTGATCTGCGGGACTGCGATGTTCTTATTTAATGAAAAGGCGATGAAGGCCAGGGTGAACAGCGGCGTCGTTGCTTCGGATGCTGCTCGGGCGGCAGTTTGATCGATAAGGAAGGTTAAGATGCACACATCTGCAACAACATGGTTCGAAGGTGGTTGTCACTGCGGTAAAGTTCGCTTCAAGGTTCAAATCGATACGCCTGAAGCAATTGAATGTAATTGTTCTATCTGTGCAAAAAAGGGCTTTATCAATCTGATCGCTGCGCCAGAGCACTTCGTGCTCTTAGCGGGTGAAGAAAATCTATCGACTTACCGTTTTAATACACAAACCGCAGAGCATCGATTCTGTAAGACGTGTGGCATTCATCCGTTCAGCAGGCCGCGTTCGCACCCGGGAAGTTACGATGTTAATGCTCGATGCCTGGATGCCGGTTTTTCCTTTCTGACAGTAGAACCCTTCGACGGCCAGAACTGGGAAGACAATGTCGCGTTGATAGCCGGGGATCCTCCGGGTTAGAAGAAACTCATTGGCGCGGGTGGCGGCGCAAACTGTACAAGCGCAACCACAGCTGCCGCCACGAGGCTGCCGGCAATGACTGCGCGCAGCAGGTAGTTATGCGGGATCGCTTGTTGCGCGTCTTCAACCGATAGCACTTTGTGCCCGGTGACCATTGGCTTGATGAGTTGCGTGCGTTTACCCCACTGGTACCAGATGATGGCGCTCAGATGAATCAGCACCAATGCCTGTAATACGTTGAAGTTAAGGTGATGAATGCCAGCAAGCTCACCTGCGGTACTGCTGCTGACGATGCCGTTGTAAGGTCCGGCATAAAAAATGTCGTCGCTGATGAATAAACCGGTGGTCGCCTGAGTTGCAACAACGCCCAGGAACAAGACTGTTGACCAGCCGCCAACAGGGTTATGACCGACATAAGTCGAAGGGGTTCGATTCAGCAGTGCTTGTGCGCTGCTGATGACATCTCTTGGTCCTCTAACAAACGAACTGAAGCGCGCATGGGTAGGCCCGATGAAACCCCAGATCACGCGAAAGGCTATGAGCCCGAGGCTGGTATAGCCAAATAGAAAGTGCGTCTCGGTCCAATCGAAGCCTGCCTCCGCAGTGATCCATGAGCCAGCCAGGCAGAAAACCAGTAACCAGTGAAACAGGCGGGTCGGCAGGTCCCAGACCAGGCTTTTCAGCACTGGCTGGGATTGTTTTGTGATTTCGGGATTGTCTCGAGTCACGCCCTGATCTGGTGCGGGCAGATCAGTTTTGTTGGCGGTAGTCGTCGTGGCAGCCTTTACAGCCTGCACCCAGTGCACCAAATGCCTTCATTGCTGCTTCCTGTCCGTCAGCTGTTGCGGCGGCCAGTGCCAGTGCGCGCTCCGTAGCCGTATCGGTTTTGGTCTGGAAATCGCCCATGTTGTCCCAGATTTCATCCAGCGCTTCTGTTTCTAAACCCGATTCGCGAGTGTCTTTGCGGAATACATCAGGAATCATAGGCAGTAACACGGCCACTTTTTCGGCGTTGTTTTTCACGACGTCGGCATCGTAAGGAATTTGCCCTCTGGCCATGCCAACGATCGGACCGAAGTAGCTGACAACAACTTTGAGTAATCCCTGGCGGGTATCAATGGCAGCCTGGGCTTGCTCGTCAGCGTCTGCAGCAACCGCAGGTAAGCTGGTCAGCAGGGTTAAACATAATGCAACAGCAATAAGGACTTTGGACATGGTGTCTCCTAGGTTTGTAGACATGTTTCTGGAAATTCTATTCATGTGGTCGCTCTGGATCATACCTAGCTCTTGGGAAGAGGGCTATACGGGTCATACAGGCTGATTTTTGCAGGCTAAATCGTTACTAAGCTGCAATCCGGTAAATCATATAGGCAAAATAGGTGGCAACGATGACCGCGCCCGCGCGCCTTCCGAGGCGAGCACCGCTGAATAAAAACAAGGGGATAACAACCAGCACAAAAGCAAAGCCAACGGCCAGATCCAGGTCGCCCCCCTTTGGAATCGGTATGGGTACAATGATGGCTGCAGCAGGCAGGACGACCAACGAGTTAAATATGTTAGAGCCGACGATGTTGCCCAGTGCCAGATCAGTCTCTTTTTTGTAAGCCGCGATCGCCGAGGTTACCAATTCAGGCAAGCTGGTACCTACCGCAACAATAAAAATGCCGACGACAACTTCTGGCATTTCCAGCAACCTGGCAATAGCTGAGCCGTTTTCAATGGTCAGCGTACCGCCGACCATTAACAGGGCCATACCTGCTACCGACAAGGCGCTGTTCAGTACCAACCCGGTGCGCGCTGGTGCCGGAAAGTGTTCAGCTTCAGCAAATACCGGGTCACCAGATTCTATAACAACATCGCGCACGACAAAATAGATGAACACGGTAAACATCAAAAACAGAATGATGGCGTCGCTGCGGTCGATCAATGGTGTGGTGCCGTTAAGGGGCATGTCCCAGGCCATCACCATTAATATGGCGGTCACCAGTAAAAGGAACGGTACTTCGCGTCGTACAACCTGACCTTGAAGATAAATTGGCGACATGATGGCGGCAATGCCAAGTACCAGACCAAAGTTTGCCAGGTTAGAACCCACCGCATTACCGAAGGCGATATCTGTTTCACCTCGGATGGCACCTGTGACGTTGATCACCAGTTCCGGCATGCTGGTGCCAAATGCAACAACAGTCAGGCCGATGATCATGTTGGGTACGTTGAATGCGGCAGCAATACCGGATGCGCCGCGCACCAGTAAAGTGCCGCCGACCAGAAGCGCTGCCAGGCCGAGCGCCAGTAACAGATAAACCATAAAGTAGAAGTGTTCTGTTTATTAACCCGGTCAGTATGTCCCAAGCCAGCGCCGAAGGCCAAGATTCTGCTTATAAAAAGGTTGGAACCGCAGATTAACCTGGCCAGGTCATCTTATGAGCCTGTTGTTTGACCATTAAATCGGTGCGTT
>CBDUMB010000360.1:0-4008 GCA_965368205.1 uncultured Pseudomonadaceae bacterium
GTCGGCATCAGCCTGGTAGCGACCCTGGGTATCGATAGGGTCATATAAGTCGAGACGCTGGTTGATGGTGGAGTCATAGACAAACAAGCCGGTAGTGACAGACAGATTTTCCGTGTCGAAAGTCAGCTGCAACTCATGCTGCCAGTTTTCGTTTTCCTGCAGCACATAAAAGTCTGAACTGCCGAGACGCAGGTTACCCGTCTTGTCTTCGTCCGTATTCCGGTCGTAGAAAAAGTCGGTATAGCCAGCAAGATACTTCAGCTCCCAGTTATCCGCGGTATAGATAAAATTGAACTGCAGAGCCTGCTGGTCAAAGAACTCATCGTACTGGCCATTGCTGTCAATTTTCAGATCACTTTTATCCAGGCTGTCTCGATCAGCGACATGCACACGATTCTGTGGTTGACCCAGAGCGTAGTTAGGAGACGTAGAAGAAGCCGTTGGGTCGGACTTACCATACACAATGGCGCCATCGGCATCTGTGCCTGCAACAGCCGTGAGAGACGAACGAATATCAACACCCGCACGTACGTTCTGTGCTTCCACGATGGCCCCGGTCACAGGGTTGGTGAAAGAGAATATTTCCATACTTGGGTCAAAAAAATCCGACTGCCAGGGATTGGCGGTCTGCGTGCGATCGATGACTCTTTTACCAAACGTCAGACTGGTTGTGTCTCTGTTCTGCATACCGTTTTCGGCAACAATAATAGGCATGGTGCCGGCACCGCCGTTAAATTTACGCCGATAGCTGCGCTCATTGCCTCGTGCATAGATCGATATCCGATCTGTTGGCGTCCAGTTCAGAGAAAGGGTGTAGTTTTCATCACCGTAATTATTGATGTCATCACCTTGTCCAGAGGTCTCTTCGATGTAACCGTCACGATGGCGGTCTGTGCCGGTAAACCGCAGTGCCAGTTTGTCTTTGATAACCGGACCGGACAACATGTAGAACAGTTCGCGTGTATCGTAATTGCCAAACGTGGCTGAAGCCTCGCCTTCAAATTCCTCCATGCTGGGTCGTTTGGAGACAAAGTTAATAGCACCGCCAACGGCGTTGCGGCCATACAGCGTGCCCTGGGGACCCCGCAAGACTTCAACACGCTCCAGGTCTTTCAAACCACCTTCAGTGGAGGCGATGCCAAAATCCTCGGAGTAAACACCGTTGAAGTAAGTCGCCACCCCCGGGTCTCCGCCCAGGGTTCTGGCGGTTCGCCCTACACCACGTATCGACGCGTCGTAGGGTTGTATGGTGGTTGCGGGTATATAGTTCTGCAGGTCTTCCTGATTCCTTATATTGAAGTCATCAAGGAATTTCTCATCAAAAGCCGAAATTGAAATTGCAGTGTCTGATACCGTAGATTCCCGCCGTTCGGCGGTGACCACCACTTCTTCAATTCGCCGCCCCTCTGCCGATTCTGCATGAACTGGCTTCGACTCTACAAAAAAAGTTACGGATATACAGAAAACAATAGTGATGGCAGACGCACCACGTAGTGAATCAGTCATAGACCCTCTCCCCATTACCGCGACAAATAAGTCTTGGCTTAAACAGTGTAGTTACCCACTACACCAATTGAGGACAGATACAACCAGCAGGCTCGGCGCGTTGAGGCTTGTGCTCAAGGCGTCGTAATAAAAACAGACTTACACCAGAAAGATTTCGTTCCGCGTAAGTTTACAACCCGCGTCTCTCCCCTCCTGTAGCTACTGAATGCGCAACGTCTGTGGCCCCTCAGCTCACAGCGTCCGCCAGATATAAACTTCAATCTGCATCAGCGCCCTAAATACATATAAAACGCATTCAAAAGGGAAAGTCAACAAAAAGGTATGGCGTTGGCACGGCAGAAACAGTTGGCCTCTGTTGCACTGAGCCATTCAAACAGCCCAGCATTGCGCCTGGCGGACCAGGCGCGACCACTGTCTTGTTAAGACTCTCGTTGGAGTTCTGGCTAAAACGTATACACCAGACTGGCTGATGCCATAGACAGATCTCTTACGTCACTGACTTCGTACACCTCATACTCAGCTCGGATTGCAAATGAGCCGATCTGAAACCTTGCGCCAGCGCCGTAAGCAAAGTCTGTTCCGTTTTCATCATCACGAAACGCATCCACTGCCAGCTTCGCGTCCCAGGCAACCACACCCGCTTTCGCAAAAAGTCCAATCGGTCCTACCTTGAATCCAGCCAATCCAAAAGCGTTCAACCCGGTCAACTCAACGCTGAGCGGCCCGGAATCAGGCTCACCAAAATCAACGTATGACGCCTCAACAGCGAGATCAATCAGCGGCACGATACCAAAATTATATCCACCAAAGATTTTGTAGGACCCGTCACTCTCATCAAAGTCACTGATCTCCACATCGCTCTGGCCAATACCAGCGCCCAGGTAGAAGCCGCTGTCAGAACCCGCAAACGCGGTCGTTGGCAAGCTCAGAAGCAGCCCTAACGAACATGCGAACAACAATCTAATTTTTCTCAGTTCCATAATCTTTCCTTGTGTTCAGTGGGCGCGAATTCTAATGCAAGGGTAACCAAATAGGCGAGACACAGGTCAGCAATCGCACCGCATACAGTAAATTGACCTGTCAATTATCAGTAATTTAATCCCAGCAACTGAGATTCCTCAGCACAATCAGGTCCGGGTGACAGGTTCATCTTCCTCATGGCCACAACCTCCTCCCGTGCCGCTGACAGGGCTGCAAGAAACATCTCGTTTGTATGCAACCGCGCCACAGCCGCCGCACCAACCATACGTCCAGCAATAACATCGCTGCGCCAGTGAACATTGCAGACGTTGCGACTTTCGCCATAAACACGGCCGCGGTTTAAAAGAGCCGCTGCCCGATCCGGTGCAAGCTCCGAGAGTATCAACGCCCACCCCCAGCCAATCGCGGTATGTCCCGAAGGATAAGAACCGTCAGCGCGCAGCATTGTCTCTTCCTCAGGTGTGCAGATGGGTGCTCCATTGACCATGAATGGTCGCTCACGCTGGTAAGCATTTTTGGCCGAGTAAGCGGCCAGACCCAGGTCTGCCAGGGTCCTGCGCAACAACATATACAGCTCCGGCGTGTTGGCCTCAGTTATCGGCATGCCCAGGGCGCAAGCGAACGTATCTGCTGCTTCGGGAAACCGCAGGTGGGCATCCCTTGTAGCCAACTCCCAACGTGGTGTACCGCGCAGGGTGAGCATTTCTTTGGCTATCACCTCATCCATTGTCTGACGGGCGGAGCCTGGCGCAGGTGCCGGCAGAACAAACACTTTGCTGTCCATGGGCTGATCCATCGGCGTATAACCCATCAAAACCCCAGGTGCGATTTCCGGGATCTCCTGGGGAGCTTGTGTTGTTTCCATACTGGCACAACCGGTGAGACCGAGTGCAAGCAACAGCAGGGTCAGGGTGGTTTGCACATATTCAGTCATGAAGATTCACCTTTTGGTAATTGATGTTTCAGCTCAGTCCAAGCATCGTCATGCAGCAGACCATACAGATTCTGTTCCTGACGATGATACCTGTCGGGTACTGTGGGCACGACCGATGATGTTTTTCGGGTTCAACGCAAGACACAACCCTTAATATGGTACGCTCACTCGCCATGACAGCCTTACCCCGAAAAACTGCCCTCTGGCAACATACAGCTGTGGGTGTTCTTCGAGCAATTCAGGACATACCCCACTGGTTACGCCAGCGTCATGACATAAAGCGCAGCACAGCAGTACCCGACGACTTTTTTGGCATCAATGTAGCCACCTCAGTTGACCCACTTTGTGACGACTATGTCGTGTGTGCTTTACGCGAGTTAGACCTTCAGAATGTGCGACTCAGCTATAGTTATGATGCCGATGGCGCAGCAACTGAGCGTTGTTTACTGCGTTTGCTGGATGAAGGCTTCGATGTTCTGCTTGCCTTGTTACCACCTAAGCGGGACGCAGCAGCCATGACAACAGATGTCCAGGCCCAGACTCGCTGGCGCAGCTTTTTGGAGAATGTAATTCGGCGCTATGGCATG
>CBDUMB010000361.1:0-3970 GCA_965368205.1 uncultured Pseudomonadaceae bacterium
GTACCAGTAGGTGCCCCAGGTCGAATCTCCCATGCTTGCGGAAGCTTCCAGCGAACTGATGATGCTGGGGTGCGCTCGCCCATCAGCAAGCAAAGCATCAACATTGGCGTACCCGAGCTCCGGGTTAGCCTGCAGATAGGCGTTGATATCGTGTTTGAAATCATGAATGAGCACAAAGTGGCCATTCAAAGGCTGCTGCAAAGCATCAACCAGATCTGGCGCGTTCAGGTCCTGTATCTGCCAACCTGCCTGTTCCACCATCTGTGTAAGGCCCGCCCGTACCACGGCAGCCACGGGCTGATCGTCAGCATCCTGCTGCATCCAGTCAACGAGCACAGCGACACGCGCGTTGTGCATCGGTGCGAGGTGGGAATAAAAACTATCCGGCAGCTTGCCAACACCTTCAGCGGTTTGCGGATCCGCGGGATCAAAGCCAACCGTTGCATCAAGTACATGGCAAAGGTCTTTCACTGAGCGTGCCAGCGGGCCGCCTATATCCTGGGTCGAGGACAGGGGTACGATGCCCGTTCGGCTGCTCAAACCCATGGTGCCGCGAAGGCCAACCAGGTTGTTCTGCGCAGCTGGAATTCTGATCGAACCACACGTATCGCTGCCCATACCCACTGCAGCAAAATTCGCTGCTATGGCCGCACCGGTACCACCGCTGGAACCACCGGGATTACGCGTTGGTACATAGGGGTTTTTTGCACTGCCGTAACGGGAACCCTGATTGGTAATACCGTAAGCAAATTCGTGCATGGTGGTTTTACCAAGAATGACGGCGCCTGCTGCCTTCAATCGCGAAACCTGTTCAGCATCCCGGTCAGGGCTGAACCCGGCAAACAGAATAGAGCCGGCGCTGGTAGGCATACCCGCTGTTTCATAATTATCTTTCACCAACACCGGGATACCGTGCAGGGCAGAGCGCGGCCCTGTCGCTGCACGCTCAGCATCAAGGCGCTGAGCATCAGCCAAGACATCGGCGTTAAGATATTGCACCGCGTTGAGGCCAATGCCCTGGTGGTTATATTGCTCTATTCGTTGCAGGTAAAACTGTACCAACCTGACACTGGTGAGCGCACCACTCGCCATGGCGTCCTGCAGCGTATCAATGTCTGCATCAAGCAACGCGACATCACTGATAGATGTTTCATCTGACATAGTGACTCAAACCCTGTTATGAACACTTCCAGCCGGCTTTGGATTCAGCCCGGCTGCTTTATTTGCCACCTAAGCCTATGCGGCCGGGTAATACAGTGTCCAGCGTTTGTGCACGCGCAAGACGAAGGCTATGGTGTAACGTCCATGCCGACGTCGCTGAATAATGAACCTGTCGCATCAATCTTTCAGACAACAAGTTGTTGAACGTTACCCGGCGCTGGGTTCCATGCCTTATCGCCGCTTCTGGCTCGCTTCTTTTGCATCTGTTGGCGCCACCCGGTTGATTACGCTGGGCCAGGGTTGGTTGGTGTACGAACTCACCGACTCCGCTTTGCAATTAGGCATTTTAGGCGCCGCGGCTTCTCTACCAAATATTGCGATGACACTATTTGGTGGCGTCATTGCTGACCGTTTCGACAAACGGCAGATTCTGCAGATCACATCGGCAGCCATCGCCATTCTGCTGTTTGTGCTGGCAGTTTTAGATGCCCTGGCGCTGGTTCAGGTCTGGCATGTAGTCACTATCGCTGCTCTATTTTCACTCATCACCGGCCTTGATTGGCCAACCCGCGAGGCTATTTACCCCAGCCTGGTGCCGCGACCTGCGTTTATGAGTGCTGTTGCCCTTAACTCGTTTACCTGGCAATCCACCCGCATGGCGGTGCCTGCGTTAGGCGGCTTGTTAATCTATATGACCGACACGTGGCTGATTTTCGCTTTGAGCGGCTGCGGGTTTCTGATCATGTTCATGGTGATTTCAAGCCTGCATATCGCGCTGCCGAAGCCGACTGAACATTCGCCCATAGAACAACTGCAACAGGGACTTGTTTTCATCTGGCAGACACAGATTTTCAGGTGGCTCATCGGGCTCACATTTGCCGGTATGCTGTTCGCCAATTCCTATATCCAGATACTGCCGGTTTTTGTCGGGCTGATGGGCAGCAGCGAGCAGGGTTACGGCTACCTGCTGTCTGCAACCGGCATCGGCTCCATCATCGGCACGCTGCTGGTGGGCAGCCTGGATCATGACAAACCTCTGGGGCGCTATATGTTTGCAGGTACCGCTCTGTCTGTTGCTGCTCTTATTGGCTTTGTCGGCGCAACCCACGCAGGCAGCTTTGTACTTGCTCTGATTGCTGTTTTTTTTGTTGCCCTGTGCGGCTCGGTATACATCGTCATATCCGTGACTATTCTGCAGATGCAGGTACCGGATGAGCTTCGCGGGCGTGTCATGGGCATTCACACCATCGGCTACAGCCTGATGTCGCTGGGAGGTTTATTGCTGGGATATATGGCCCAGAGCGTCGGTCCGGGGCAGGCGGTACTGCTGTCTGCCGGGGTGTACAGCGTTATCCTGGTGGCAGTCTGGTTAGCCCGATCTGATCTGCGCCAGGTCGGCCATCAACACCACTCAATCTGATTTCAGCCGCTGGCAACTCGCCGGGTGCGTTCCAGCTCAAGCTGCTGATGCAGAACCTGTAGAGATTTGTTCTGCAACTCGCGCTCACGCTCAAGCTCTGACACTTTGTTCTGTTCCTGCATCAGATCAGCGTGAATGGCGTTAAGCTTGCCTTCAGTGGTCACCAGTTTATTTCGCAGCGCCTCAGTCTCAATCTGTAACAGCGTTTCATCTGCATCTGCGGCCGGTGCAGGCGCAGGTTGCGCGAGCTCTGCTTTGAGTCGGGCGATTTCCGCAGACAATTCGGCGATCAGATTATCTGTATCGGTGGTGTCTGTGTCCTGCTCAACATCTCCGGACATATCGAAGTCTGTCAGACTTTTCGATTTTCGAGCATCTACGGTTTGCTGCAGACGCTCGCTGATGCGCTGTTGTTCGCGCAACGCCTGTTCCCCTGCACGCAGTTCCTGCTCCATCTCAGATGCGGCGGTCTTCCGATCTGCAATCTCTGCTTTAAGTTTCTGTATCTGTTCATCACGGCCGCGCAGCAGAGATTCAAGCTGGGGGAGTTTTGCTTTTACGTCAGTCACTGAACGCTGCGCGTTCTCCTCTGTGCGCTGAGCCTGAAGATTACGCATCAGCCACCCTGCAGCGCCACCTATGCCGCCAGCAAGCAGCAGGTAAATAAACATTTTACCAATCAAGAACATCATGCCATTTCTCCAAGCACTCGAAACTCAATGCGCCGATTGAGTTTTTGTCCAGCATCCGTGCTGTTGTCTGCTATGGGTTGGTTTTCACCATACCCTTTGGCTCTTATCTGAGCCGGATTCACACCGTATCGCACCAGATGTTTAGCAACGCTTTCGGCGCGGCGTGTACTCAGGTGCAGGTTAATCTCCGCATCTCCACGACCATCGGTGTGGCCGGCCACTTCTACCAGCGAATCACAGGTGCGCAAGATCATCGCCAGCATGCTTAAAGCATGGAAACTCTCTTCAGCTACTTCAGTTTTACCAGTTTTGAAATTGATGGTCTCGGTAGCAAGGTAGTCGTTCAACTGCTGCTGACAGGTGCCCGCTTCACCGATGACCTGAATCTGATTATCAACGGAGGATATACCCGTGACAGCCCAGGCCCGCTGTTCAGCCGCGCGTCGGGCCGGCACATCCGGTGCCGCACCACTGATCACCGCGCTCTGGCCGCTGACCTCAACACTGGACCAGTAGAGGTCTTCCGTTTCAATGCTTTGCGACAACTGTGCCGCCAGTGTGTTTTCGATGGCTGAAGCCTCAGTAAACACACAAACAAAAAACAGGCACAACAGCAGCGTGCCTGCACCGGTCAAGATTTCAAAATGCGAGAACCGAAAATCCATTTCTTATATAACGCAAGGTTTTCTAATCGACT
>CBDUMB010000362.1:0-3968 GCA_965368205.1 uncultured Pseudomonadaceae bacterium
GCTGATGTAGCGGGCTCTTCTGTTATGCGAGAACTCAACCGCCAGCTGCCCGGGCTGGGTCAACAGCACGCGAAAGGTATTTAAGATCCGCGAATCCACATCAAAGGTCTCGCGCAGCAGTTCCCACAACATTGGCGGCAACGAACGCTGATAATCACGGCGGTTCTGTCCGCAGTGAGGGCAGAAGTTGTCAGATCGAGGCGTGCCGCAATTACTGCAGTTGGATGAGTCCATTGTTGTTATTGTGCAGCCTCACCATTAGTACGTATAGCATCATCTGAAGGACTGCCATGGATCTTATCGTTTTTGACCTGGATGGCACATTGCTGAACGCCTCCTCGCAAATATCCCCATACACCCGCAAAACTCTGTCGCTGCTGGCGGAACAAGGCATTTTATTCACCGTCGCCACCGGACGCACCTTACATTCATCCCGGGACGTGCTGGCCAACCATCCTTTCAAGCTACCCCAGGCTTACAAAAATGGCGTCGTGATCTGGAATCCGGAACAGGCTCAGTACAGCCACCACAACTATCTAACCCTAAGCGAGATCGAGCATGTGCTGGCAGCAATCATATCCCAGGGTCTGACACCGTTCATGTTCACTGTGGCACCTGGCAATGTGCACGGCGTTTACCACCCGCCACTACAGACAGAAGTTGAACATCAGCTCGCTGCAGATTTCCGCAGCAGAGATGGGGTTGGAGTCTACCCCGCCGCAGAAATGCCCGGCGATGCTGAAATCACCAATATCAGCGCCCTGGGTTTACCACAGGCCGTCGACACCATTGATGCCATGATTGCTGATGAACCCGGCCTGATTGCCTTTGCGGGCACAGCACTTGAAGGCGCTCAGCTTAAGTGGATCGACATTCACCACATTGATGCCAGCAAAGGTAATGCGGTAAATGTCTTGAAACAGGAGTTAGGCGTATCAAGAGTATTATGTTTTGGTGACAGTGATAACGACTTAAGCATGTTTGCCGTGGCAGACGAAGCTTACGCGCCCAGCAACGCCAAAGATGTTGTGAAAAAAGCGGCCACCGCCGTAATAGGACACCATGATGAGGATTCCGTTGCGCGTTTTCTACGCCAGCGTTTTGAGCTTGCAGACGACTAGAATCCTATTCGTCGCCCAGGTAATACTCCATGCCCTCCAGCGTCTGCTCCTGCGTCTCCAGGCGCGCGATGGTTTGCAGATGCACTTCATCAGGTCCGTCGTAAATCCTGAACGCGCGAGCTTTACCGAAGGCACGGGCGGCAGGCGTATCGTTGGTTACGCCGCGGGCGCCGTAGATCTGAATAGCCCGATCCGCTATGGCCTGATAGACCCGGGACACCGCGACTTTAATCATTGATATCTGTTTACGCGCCACTTTGTTACCAACAACATCCAATAGATGCGCAGCCTGTTGCACCAGCAGACGGCATTGATCCAACTCGATTCTCGACAGGCTGATGGCCGCCTGGGTACCACCATATTCATCAATCCGTTTGCCAAACGTGCTGCGCTCGGTAGATCGCTTCACCATCAGACTGATCAACACCTCACATTCACCAATTGCGCGCATGCAATGATGCAGGCGGGCGGGACCCAGCCGGGCCTGTCCCATGGCAAATCCAGCACCCTCTTCCCCCAGCAGGTTCTCCGCCGGCACACGCACGTTCTCCATACTGAATTCAGGATGGGTGTTGGTTGGCGAGATATGATCAAACACCGGCAGATCACGCTTGAACGACAATCCCTGCGAGTGGCGTGGCACGATAATCATTGACTGACGCTTGGATTTTGGCGCGTCAGGGTCTGTCACCCCGACGACAATAAGAAATTCGCAGTGTGCGTGGGATGCATTGCTGGCAAACCACTTACGCCCGTTGATGACGTAGTCGTCACCCTCGCGCGTAATCGATGTCTGTAAATTTGCTGGATCCGACGACGCAACATCAGGCTCCGTCATCGCAAAAGCAGAGCCGGAGGTACCATCCAGCAATGGTTGCAGCCACAACTTGCGTTGCTGGGGCGTCGCAAATAACTGCAGCAACTCCATATTAGGCACATCGGGGGCGTGACAGTTGAACACCCGTGAACCCCACTCCAGCCGCCCCAGTACTTCGGCTACCCCGGTGAACTCCAGATTGCTCAATCGCGTGCCAGGCTCTTCATCCGTAAGCCGAGGCAAGGCCATATTCCATAAACCCAGATCACGCGCTTCTTCGCGCAACTCACGCTCGATTTCCGGCACCGGCTGCCCTGCCGCCATCTGCTCTCGCCACAGACGATTATTAGGCAGCACCCTGGTGTTAAAAAAAGTTTCTACCTGATCGCGGATTTCAAGCGCTCTTGGAGGCAAGTCAAACATGAGATTTTTTCCGTCTGAGCCACTGCATGATGGGCGTTCCAACACTATATGTCAGGTGGCGACGGGCGGGAAAGTACAAACACCGCTACCGCAATAAGTACAATCGCCTGCAGGCCCAGAATCAGAGGCGGTACACGCAGCACGATAGACAGAACAAGCACCGCCACCATGGAGAGCGCTGCAACAAATTTGGCGCGACCATCAATGGAGCCATCACGACGCCAGTTCTCAATGAGCTGACCAAACACGTGATGTTCAAGTAACCAATCATGGAACCGGGTTGAAGAACGCGCGAAAGCAAAGGCAGCCAGCAGCACAAAAGGCGTTGTCGGCAGCAGGGGCAATACAATGCCCAGCACCCCGAGGGCCAACGCGGTGGCGCCTACAGCAAACCAGAAGGCACGTATCAAACTATTTGCACTAACATCGCGAGCATCGATTAAAACCGGCTGCTTTTTGAACTATTCTACCCGAAGCAAAATTATCACCACACCAGGACTTACATGAGCACAGCCCCTTCAGATATACAGATACTCCAGGAACGTTTGACACAGTTCATGGACGAACACATCTATCCCAATGAAGACCTCTATCACAAACAGCTGAACGCAATGGCAGATCGCTTTTCCACGGTTCCATTGATGGAAGAGCTCAAAACAAAAGCCAAAGCAGAAGGCCTGTGGAATCTGTGGCTACCTGCGGAATTTGGTGGCCTGAGCAACGAAGACTACGCAGGCCTTGCCGAAATAATGGGCCGGGTACTATGGGCGCCAGAAGCGTTCAACTGCAATGCTCCGGACACCGGTAACATGGAAGTCTTCCTGAAGTACGCCACCGACGCCCAGAAAGAACAGTGGTTGGAACCGTTGCTTGCTGGAGAAATTCGTTCGTCCTACGCAATGACAGAACCCGATGTGGCATCAAGCGATGCAACAAACGTACAAACACGCATCGAAAAACAAGGTGATGAGTACGTCATTAATGGCAAGAAATGGTTCATCACCAACGCGCCTTACGAACGCACCAAAATACTGATCGTCATGGGCAAGTCTGATCCGGACAATCCAAACCGTCACAAACAGCAGAGCCAGGTGCTGGTACCGAAAGATACGCCAGGGGTCACGATCGTCAGACCCCTGACAACACTGGGTTACGATGATGCCCCTTTGGGGCACGCAGAAGTGCACTTCGACGATGTGCGCGTCCCTGCCGGCAATATTCTGCTTGGTGAAGGGCGGGGTTTTGAAATCGCACAGGGGCGCTTGGGCCCCGGCCGAATACATCACTGCATGCGCTTGATCGGCAGCGCTCAGCGGGCGGTTGAATATGCCTGTCGGCGCGCGGTGAGCCGTGAAACCTTCGGCCGAAAACTGTCTGAGCACCAGTCCGTGCTGGAAGACATCGCAAAGTCGTTCAGTGAGATTGAGCAGGCCCGTTTACTGACCTTAAAAACAGCCCGTCGAATGGATGAAGTAGGTGCTAAAGACGCCAGGGATCTGATCGCTGCGTCGAAGATAACCGTCCCGCTGATGGCACAAACTGTCATTGATCGTTGTATGCAGATTCATGGCGCCGGCGGTTTAACCGCCGACTACCCCATGGCTGAA
>CBDUMB010000363.1:0-3964 GCA_965368205.1 uncultured Pseudomonadaceae bacterium
CATTGTTTTGATAGATCTGTATTACTGTCCGACCCCAAACTGCCAGAAGGTGTCTATTACCCTGGAGGAGCTTGGTATCGACTATCAGGTTCACCCCATCGATATTGTTGCCGGCGATCAGAACGAGCCCGATTTTGTGCAGATCTGTCCGAATCGAAAGGTGCCGGTTATTGTGGATCCCGATGGCCCTGGTGGAGAACCTTTCACGTTGTGGGAGTCGGCAGCGATTCTGTTATATCTGGCAGAGAAAAAGCCTGGGCTATGGCCTGACGACCCGGCTCAGTGCGCACTGGGTCATCAATGGCTGTTCTGGCAGATGAGTTATGTTGGGCCGATGATGGGCCAGTTGCATCATTTTGTGCGTTACGCACCTGACCAGCTACCTTATCCGATTGAACGTTACACTCTGGAAGTTGAACGCCTGCGACGTCTGCTGAATGCGCACCTTGAGGGGCGCGACTATATTCTGGATAACTATTCTCTGGCGGATATCGCCTGTTTACCCTGGTTTAAAATGTTTGGTATGGGTTATCCGGATCATGCGCCCTATCCGAACCTGCACGCCTGGATGGACCGTGTTTATGAACGACCTGCGGTGAAGCGGGGTATGAGTGTTGATCTCGATAAAATACGCCCTGTGGTGGTCGGCGCCGTACCGGTGACCGATGACGTGCGTAAACATCTGTTTGCCAGCTTCCAGGACGGTGACGGCCCAACCCGTTAATTCAGCCTTAACGGGTTACCAGGCGTAGGCTTCCGGTGCTGCGCCGCAGGGCGGAAATATCTCATCCAGTGAATTCAGTGTCTGGTTGGTTAATGTGATGTCCGGTACCTGCAGTACTGAGGTGAACTGCGCAGCACTGCCCGGGCCAATAATAGTGGCGGTGACGCCGGGCTGATGCAGCAGCCAGGCCAGCGCGATGTTGCTCGGTGTCTCGTCGAGTTCGGCGCACAGATTCTCGAACTTTTTGAGCTGATCTGCTTGTCTGGCCATTGCCGCTTTGGCATCAGCGGATTGACGCCGGCCGGTTGATTCACTGCTGCTGCCGGCTAACAAGCCGCCGGATAGAGGGCTCCAAGGAATGAGTCCAACTCCGTAGGCCTGGCAGGCGGGTATTACTTCGAGTTCAGCCCGGCGCTCGAGCAGGTTATACAGGCTCTGTTCCGACACCAGTCCGAGCTGGTGACGTGCAATCGCTTTTTCATTGGCGCGTGCAATGGCCCAACCCGGGAAATTGCTGGACCCCACGTAGGTGATTTTGCCTTGGGCAATCAGTCGCTCCATGGCTTGCCATATCTCTTCAATCGGCGCGCTGCGATCAATATGGTGCATCTGATACAGGTCGATGTGTTCAACGCCAAGGCGTTGCAAGCTGGCGTCGCAGGCCATCTGGATATGTCGTGCAGACAAGCCCCGGTCATTGATGTCGTCTGACATGGGTTCATGCACCTTGCTGGCGATGACCAGTTTGTCGCGCCGGCTGCTGTCCTGGGACAGCCACTTGCCGATGATCATTTCCGTGGTGCCCACACCTTTATCACCACCATATTGATTGGCGGTATCAATGAAATTGATACCTGCATCCATAGCGCGGTTGAGAATGTCGAAAGACTCGGATTCGGATGTGCGGGGACCAAAATTCATGGTGCCCAGACAAAGCTGACTGACATTGACCGCGGAACGACCGAGTTTTCGATATTGCATATTGGGGTGTCCGGTTAGTGTGCTAAGGGGCGCGCAGGGTGGTGCCAGTCACAAGTTCTTCACTGGAGTCAGCAACGCAAAACCTGACCAGTTGCTGAGCATGTTCTGACAGCTTCTTAAAGTCAGCGTAACTGATGCCTGGTACGATGGGTTCACGGAACCAGGGCGCATAAAATTCCAGATTAGGTATCGAACGCACCTTGTCTGACAGATTTGGTGTGCCGCCATGCCAGGCGCGTGTATCACGAACCATAATACTGCCTGCAGGGGCCGGGCAAACCGTGCTCAGACGCATCCATTCCGGCTCGTCTTTGAGGCTGGGAATCTTTTCCCTGGAGTTCTGCGTGCCAGGAATCTGCCTTGTTGGCCCGTTCAGGCGCGTCACATCCTGAGGCAGAAAATTCACACAGATATAAGGGCAGGGTAGATCTCGAATGCTGGTTAATCCGCGCGGGTCGTGAAAAGCGCTGAACGGGGAAGATGTGTTGTCGACCCAGTCCCGGACATCCGCGTGCAGCCGCTGATATTCAACCGCGCCCGGCAGGCAAAAATCGCCGCTTGCAGCCCTGAGCGTGTAGTTGGGTGACCCAAACAGCGCCGTAAGTAAGGTGGTGACCGCTGGAATGTCCAGCAACATCTGCCAGGCGGGTCGATGCAGCTGGCTGCGGGTGAGACTGGAGCCGCCAAACGAGTAGCGATGTGAGCCACGGTTGCCGCTGCGGTTTTCATCCAGCGCCAGAATTTCGTCAACGACTTCCTGGCAGCCTTCGGACAGCTGCGCAATCTGTGCGTTGTTCAGAATATCCGCAACAACTACAAAACCATCCCGATGAAACAACCGAACGGCTTCTTCGACGTCTGTTGGCTTGAGAATTTCCAGCCCTTTTATGCCGTTGTGGCTGCTCAGGTGTGCCTTCAGTTCAGCGACTGCGGATGAGGTGTTAACAACAGTTCTCCAATGCACGGTTAAGAATGTGTTCGGTGGATCTTCAGAAGATGATAACCGAAATTCTGGTCAAGGAATCCAGGGTAGCAGTGCCTGTGGGTTTTTGGCGATTAGTAGAAGCCTAGAAAATCGCCATTTCCTGTAACAGCTTTGCAAGTCGCGATGAATGTTGCTGATACACCTCAGCCGGGTTTGGGATTGGTTCATCCAGGTTGTTTGTCACCAGCGCCTCGCCAAAATCGAAAGCCTGCATGCTGAGACTGAGTTTGTACTGGTCTGTCACCAAAGCCGACGTGTTCCAGCCGGCAACAAGTGTGTCTGCCCGATTGAAATCACCGAGCAGGTCTCGACCCAATGCAAAGTTCTCAGGAGGTGTGTCATTGCCCAGCAGCCGCAATACGGTTGGGGCGATGTCTAAGTGGCTTGTCATAGCATTGACAACTCTTGGTTGCAGAGATGGCGCAACGATGACCAACGGCACCTGGGTTTGTTCATTGGTGTAGGCCGAGTTGTGTCCCCAATGTCCCCGCTCCATGAATTCTTCGCCGTGGTCACCAGTAATCAGAATAATGGTGTTCGTCAAATCACACTGCTCAGCAACGTAGTCGAGAAGCTTGCCAAGCTGCTGATCAAGGTGGTGAACTGAATTGATGTAACGTGCTTTGACCAGATCCATGTCCTTGTTCACATCCAACGTCGCGTAGTTGAACGTTTCCAGATACGGTTCTTTAATGATGCTCTCGGTTGGAAAGCTGTAGTTGGCGTGTGGAGACTCGAAAAACTGGAAAAAGAAGTACGGTTTTTCCTGTGCATGCTGTTCGCTAATCCACTTTATTGCGCGGTCTACGTTGCGGCGATCCCTTTCCCAATATTCGCCTTGGTCATCTTCCAGTAAGGCGCTACCCGGCACGTTGGCCCAGACGGTTTTGTCAAATTCGGGATAGGTGAAATGCGAGCTGGTCTGCATGCGCATGGCATAGCTAGCATTGATCAACGAATCGACGAGTACAGGTCCGCGCCGTTGTTCAAGGAACGAATGCCAGTACGTTCCATAAAGTCCGTAGAACATGGAAAAAATACCCATGCGGGTGCCGTTTCCACCACTGAAATGTTGCGTGAAGCGAGCGCCGCGCTTGGCGAATGCCCAGGTCTGCGGCATATATTCCGGATTAAGCATGTCCGCGCGCAAAGACTCCGATACTAACCAGATGATGTTCGGTGGGTGCTCTGCAGCGATAGGTGATAGCTGAGTTTTTTGTATACGGCTTGCTGGCGTTTTTACATGGGTAGGTTGTGGAATCAGCTTGCCGCAC
>CBDUMB010000364.1:0-3946 GCA_965368205.1 uncultured Pseudomonadaceae bacterium
GTTCTGGTTACTCAATGGCGATATCTGGACGGATTTTGATTTTCGCCAGCTACCGCTCAATCTGCCTGAAGATCGACCTGCCCACATCGTTCTCACGCGCAAACCCGCGAATCGCGTACAGGGTGATTTCACATACCAGGACGGCCAGGTACCAGGCCGCGGCGGCGACTATGTTTACTGTGGTATTGCGGAGATCCGTCCACAACTTTTCAAAGGTCAGGCGGCAAGGCATTTCTCTTTTCGCGATACCTTATTTGCCCTGATCAAGTCCGGCAGCCTCACAGCCCAGGTCCATCCGGGATTGTGGCATGACATTGGGACTCTGGACGAATACCACCAGCTGAGAGACACCCTCACACTGCCGTGAGACACATTTCAAGCAGGTCTTACGGTATGGCCTATGCTTAACAGGTTATGCAATCACATCTGTTATTTAATCAGTGGTTTGGCAAGGCTGTAGGCGCAACCTGCGCTGTCATCTGGGCACCTGCCGACCCGCTCTGGCTGTCTGTTGCCATAATTTGCGGCATCGGCCTGGGTCATCTTTACGACCATTGGGCACACCTGCATCATGACGATGATCAGGCGACACTGAGCCGCATTGGCCAACGCCACCAGACACACAGATCACCTCACCTGGAGTATCTGTTTGCAGGCCTCGGCCGCATCGCCAAAGCTGCCGGTCATGTACAACCGGAACACATCGCCTATACCGAACAGGTGATGACCCAGATGGGCCTGACAGCACCGGTGCGACAACAGGCCAAAGCCTGGTTCCGAGATGGTAAAAACAGAAACTTTCCGATCCAGGCGCTCTCCCGCGAGTGTCTGCAACCCACTGAACAGGGCTCCGCATCACGCCAGAGCATGTTGCGCTGCTTTTGCACACTTGTCGCCATAGAACCCTCTGATGCTGCTCTGTCGCAACTGAAACTGTTAGGCGGCTATCTCGGCTTTGCGCCGAATCGAGTAGCACGGGAGTATGGCGATATCGCCAGCCACTACCAGAGACAGACTTCAAAACAGGGTAAACCATCGGCCAAGACAGATCAGAATGCTGCAACCGATCCCGCGTTAAAGGCGGCGTATGCCCTGCTGCAGGTTGATACAACGGCCACCTTCGATAAGGTCAAACACGCTTATCGCCAGCAGGTGAGTCGCTGTCATCCGGATAAATTAGCGGCCAACGCCAGCCGAGCAGACAAGCAGGCGGCGCAGGACAAAATGGTGGCCCTGCGCAATGCACTGGAGCTGATCAAAGCCCACTCCATCTAAGCGCCGCCTATCTGACGCTTGAACCAGCCGCGGATTCTTCGTTCCACAGTTGCATCAAATCTCGGCGCCGTCGAGGCCGGCAGAAGATGTAACTCGTATCCACCCAACAAGGCTAATTCGTCAGGCCAGCCCTGGGGGAACTCCTGCAGTATCAGCGTGGGCAGCGCTGCCGCCTGCCAGCTGTTTCGATACTCAACAGTGACCCGGCTGGTTTCAGATACGGGGAGGTTTAAATAGATCCAGGCGCCTGCTGCGTCTACCTGCAGGTTACGCAGCGCTTCACAGGTCAGGCCTTCGCAAACCAGCACAAGTGGCGCTTGCTCAGACAACTCAGCCAGCGCCGCAAGGGCTTGCTCAGCCGGATCAGCAAGGTCATCAAGATTGAAGAAAAAAGTCTGCCAGCCATGCCGGGGCAGAACGGTGCGCAGATGCGCCAGGTGATGCAGGCCGTTTAATCCAGCCTGTTCAGCCGCTAACAGCACTACGCTCCCTTTTATCGAACCGCTGGGCGGTCGCTTTGCTATCCAGCGTTGCTGGCCTGCAAAATCAAACCAGAGCAACTCTTCAACACCGCGAACCGTCTCGCCGCGTTGCATAAGGGTTGTGAACGAACTGCTGCGCTGAGTCACCTCCGGGTCAGGCGGCGCCTCCTCCGCCAGAACAGATACTGTCAAACCCGTCAGAAACAGTGCCAGAGCGGATAAATTCAATTTCTTCATAGGCTAAGTATAGGAAGCCGTTTAGAATATGCCGCTTATGGAACCAATAATTGCCCCTTCTATCTTAGCCGCCGACTTCTCCCGCCTGGGCGAAGAAGTCAGTAACGTCCTGCACGCTGGTGCGGACATGATCCACTTTGATGTGATGGATAACCATTACGTCCCGAACCTGAGTGTCGGGCCACTTGTCCTTCAATCATTGCGTAAAGCGGGCATTAATGACCCGGTTGATGTCCACCTGATGGTTAAACCCGTGGATCGTCTTGTTGAAGAATTTCTGGACTCTCAACCCGCCTATATCTCTGTACACCCGGAGGCTACCGAGCACCTGCACCGCACCCTGGCAATGATACGCGCTGGCAATGCCAAAGCAGGTCTTGTCCTGAACCCGGCTACTCCACTGGCAGTGCTCGAGGAAGTTCTGGACTGTATCGACCTGGTACTGATCATGTCGGTGAATCCGGGCTTTGGCGGACAGAGCTTTATCCCATCTTCGCTGACCAAGATTGCACGGGTGAAAAGTATCATCGACAAGGCAGATCACGAGATTCGACTGCAGATTGACGGCGGCATCAAACCCAACAACATCGGCGCGGCGGCAGCTGCCGGCGCAGACACGTTTGTTGCGGGTACGGCTATTTTTGCAAGCCCGGATTACGCGGCAACGATCGCAGAAATGCGCCAACAGATCGCGCTGGCGACCAGAGTTTAAGAGCAGACATTTTGAGCGTCTGGTCAGGCTATGAAGGTTATCTGTTCGATCTGGATGGCACTCTGGTCGACACCGCTCCGGACATCAATGCAGCGCTTAATGTCAGCCTGCACAACGCCGGCCTTGATGGTGTGGATATCAGCCTTACAAGACACTGGGTAGGCCACGGCTCCCGCACGCTGATTAATCAGGCATTGGCTTATCTGGCGCAACCCGAACGCGACATAGAACCATTGTTGGAAGATTTTCTACACCACTACCGCCACAACCTGGCAACCCATAGCCGGATTTACCCCGGTGTTGAGCAGACCCTGAAACAACTGAAAACCAGCGGCACCAAGCTTGCAGTAGTGACCAATAAACTGGCCGAACTGAGCGAGCCTCTGTTAGCGGATATTGGCCTGGCCACGTATTTTGATCTGATTGTCAGTGGTGACACAGCCAATGCGCCCAAACCCGATCCAGCGCCAGTGCTGCTTTGTTTACAGGCGTTTGGCTTAACCGCCGGGCAAACTCTGTTTGTGGGAGACTCCGATACCGATGTCAACGCTGCGCTCGCGGCCGGCGTAGACGTCGTCTGCGTGCGAGATGGCTACAACCACGGTGTAGACGTCACCACCCTGGGTGCAACAGGTATTATCGACAGCTTTTCGGAATTGTTAGACTGAAAGGTCGCTGGCGCTGCCACCAACCAGATTGGCAAACATTAATTGTAGCGACGCCCGCAGATTGCTGCGCAGGGCGCGCACTGACTGCCCGGGACGGGTGACATGACCACTGCCACCTTTGTCCATGTCGTTGATCAGCAACGAAGCCATGCCATGCACACCCGACCAGACGACCCCACCCAATAGAACCACGTCCTGGGAGAGGTTTTTGTCGTCGATCAACTCCTGCAACAACTCCTGCACCGGCTGATAAGAGCCTTCAGCAGCCACCCGCAGCATTTCATACTCAGAGAAATCACCCAGCACCGAGCCGAACATAAGTCGATAGGCGGTCGGGTTTTCCAGCGCAAAGCTGATGTACGCCTCGCCCAGCTGGATAAAACGCTCGTCCGTTGAGCCACCGGAGTGCAGAGCTTTCAGTGTGCGTTCGTGCAGTTGTTCAAAACCCTGAGTCGCCAGCGCCGCAAGCAGACATTGTTTGGTTGGAAAATGACGATAGGGCGCGGTGGGGGAGACTCCAGCCTCACGCGCCAGAGCCCGCAGGCTGAGTTTTTCCGTGCCGCCAGCCTCTA
>CBDUMB010000365.1:0-3939 GCA_965368205.1 uncultured Pseudomonadaceae bacterium
CGACGGCTATATTCTAGTGTGTGTGTTTCGGCAAAGCTCGAATACCACTGAAATACGCATCCTCGATGCTGCGGATATCTCCAAAGCACCGCTGGCGACGGTGGCCCTCGGGCGAAGAGTCCCTGCAGGCTTTCATGGAGCGTGGATTTCAGCGGCGGGATAATGCCATATGCGAATACCTTGCTCTGATTGGAGAACCGCAAACAACTCAGTACTCGCCAACCAGGTTCAGGAACCAGTCTTCCTGGTACCAGTCGAGGTTGGTAGAGGGAGCACTGGTTGAGTGATCTGACATCGCGTACATTATTGAGCTTAGCTCACTTGGGATCAAATTTTGGACAAGCCGGAAAAATCGTTTGGGTACACTAGCAAAGCCAGTGTAAACCAGGCGCAAAAAGCACAATTTCTCGAATTTGCAGGCAAAACGGCCCGTCTGGCCGGAGCGCAGACATTGCGATTTTTCCGCGTTAACACAGATGTTGAAAACAAGCGTACAGACGGGCATTTTGATCCGGTTACTGAGGCGGACCGAACTGCGGAACGGACTATTCGCGAGGCGATAGAACGCACCTTCCCTAGTCACGGCATTTACGGTGAAGAATATGGCCACAAATCAGGCAATGGGCTGACCTGGGTCATTGATCCCATTGATGGCACGCGCGCCTTCATGGCCGGCATGCTGCATTGGGGTGTGCTGCTGGCATTGTTTGATGGCGAGACGCCCATTGTTGGTGCCATGTACCAGCCTTATACGGATGAACTTTTCCTTGGTGATGGCGAGACGACTCGTTTAGTACGAGGGCAGGATGAGCGCGTGCTTCGCACCTCTACCTGCGAGGATCTGTCGTCCGCGATGCTTGCTACCACTGGATATGACTGGTTTTCTGCTGAAGATCTAACACGGTTTGAACATCTGAAATCGTCTGTGCAACTCTACCGCCTGGGTGGCGACTGTTATCTTTATGGTGCGGTTGCAATGGGGAGCGTACATGTGGGCACTGATGCCTCTCTGAATGCATACGACATTCAAGCCTTGATACCCATTGTAGCGGGCGCAGGAGGGGTGGTTACCACTTACGACGGCGGTAATGCAAGCATGGGTGGTGCCGTGGTGGCTACTGCTAACCCTGTTTTGCACAAACAGGTGCTGGCTGTGCTGCAAACAACATGATTTAGACGCGGCGTAGGTTCGTCGGACAATTGACGGCAGCTTCACAAAGCAGCGACAACAACTTCACAAGCTGGGAACCATTGTAGGGGCGCCATTCAGGCATCACTCACGATTCTGGAGTTCTAGTTAGATGAAAATTTCAAACGTGTTAGGTTTTTTAGGGCTGGCGTTAACCCTGGCCGTTGCCCCTGTGCAGGCTGCTCATCATGAAGAAGCAAAAGCAGGCACCATTGTAGACGTAGCAGCGAGCGTTGATACGTTCAGCACGCTGGTCGCCGCGGTGCAAGCTGCCGGTCTGGTCGAAACCCTGTCCAGTGAAGGGCCGTTTACCGTGTTTGCACCCACAAACGAAGCTTTTGCAGCTTTACCTGCGGGTACGCTGGATGCATTGCTTGCAGATCCCGAGCAACTGGCCGGCATTCTGACGCTGCATGTCGTGTCCGGCAAAGCGCTCGCTGCGGACGTGGTTGGATTAACCGAGGTCACCACAGTCGCAGGCAAAGTGTTGCCGATTTCAACCGCTGATGGCGTGACTGTAGGTGGAGTAAACGTTATTCAGACCGACGTCATGGCAAGCAACGGCGTGATCCATGTGATCGACGCAGTCATTCTCCCCTAAAACGTCCTGGTTGGGTGAGTTACTGTTGTGCCGGCGGGTTGCCGTCGGCCAGCTGGCGCAAAGTGGCCACCAACAGCCTTTGTTCAGACAGTTTGACCTTTGTTTCTAAACGTTCTGCGTCATCTGTCTTTTCTACGATAACGCGACTCTGAGCCAGTATTGGTCCGGAGTCGTAGTCTTTTTCAACCAGGTGGATGGTTGCGCCGCTTTCTTTTTCTTCTGCAGCGATCACCGCTTCGTGTACCGCCCGTCCGTAGAAACCCTTGCCACCAAATTTCGGCAGTCGAGCCGGGTGTGTGTTGATGATACGCCCGCTGTATTTTTCCAGGGTCAGCTCACCCAGTTTTTTCATGTATCCGAGCAGCAGAAGCCAGTCAACCTTACGACTGTCCAGTTCGTCCAGTAACGCCTGGTCAGCTTGTGTCTGGCTGCCGTGGGATTTGCTGCTGATGTGACAGGTTGGAATATTTGCAGCCCTGGCACGCTTTAGCGCCCCGGAACCGCTGTTGTTGCTGCATACCAGAACGATCTGCGCGTCAATGTCGCCGGCGGCTACCGCATCAATGACCGCTTGTAAGGTGGTTCCCTCGTGTGAGGCGAGTACCGCCAGTCGAATCATGTGGCCACTTTGAATATAGCGGTGTGGTCAATTTCAGTGGTGAGAACGCCATCAAGCCAGTAAGTCACCCATATTTTTATGAATTCGTGGCCTTTTTTCTGCCACTTTTCTGTGGTGACGCTGCGAATGGTAATGGTGTCTTCTTGTCGCAGTGCCTGATGATGAACAATGTGCGAACTGGCGTGAATCCAGGTTGGCATAATGTATTCATTCATAAGCGCTGTATTGGCTAAAGACAGCAACAGGTGCGGGTGAACGTAACCCGCCTGGTAGATATCCAGAGTGTCAGCCACCTCGTTTGTATAACGAGTGTTTTCCTCGGTGCTCAGGTGACATTCCCAGGGGGAAAAAACTTCGCTTTCGTTGACCGTGTCCCAACCGATAGTGACGCGGTCCGGGTGTTTAAGGGGGCCCTCCAGCAACGCCAGATCATGCATCGGTACCGGTTCATCACTGGTTTTGTTTACGGACTGATTGAGCAGGACGGCAGTGAGTTGTCCCTCTGGATCGTGGCTGACCACTTCTATCTGATCATCTTGCTGGTTGCAGGTGATGGTCATCTGCTCGCCGTCGTAGGTTGGTTTCAGCAATCTAAGCTGAATGTTGGCTCGTGCCAGCCAGTCTTCGCCGTATTCTTCCACTAACGGATGGGTCATGTAGCCGTATACCGCAACGCCGGGAACCAGCGCACCTCGGAAGCCAAACTTCTGTGCAATTTCATCGCTGTGAATGCGATTTTCGCTGTCTTCGCTGTAATTTTTTGCGGTAACCAGATAGTTGTTCATCAATACCCGCCAGTCAAAATGGTTATTCTACCCGTAGGCCTGTGCCGGTAGCCAGGTAACCAGAGCATCCCAGTTGAAAATGATCAGCATGCCCAGTACCTGCAGGGCGATGAAGGGCACAACGCCTTTATAGATGGTCACAACATCTATGCCTTCCGGGGCGACACCTTTCAGATAAAAAATTGCAAATCCGACCGGGGGTGTGAGGAAACTTGTTTGCAGGCAGACAGCAAACAGCACGGTGAACCAGATGGGATCGAAACCCAGGCTGAGTACCACGGGTGATACCAGGGGCAGGACAATCAGGGTCAACTCGATCCAGTCGAGAAAGAACCCGAGGATAAATGTCGCCAGGAGAATGCAGATGATAATTCCGGTGGGCTCAAAGGGCAGGGACAGTAGTACACCTTCAATCAACTGGTCACCACCGAGCCCGCGCAACACCAGGGAAAAAGCCGTGGCGCCCAGTAAAACCGCAAATATGAACGCGGTTGTACGGGTAGTTTCCTGCAGTACATCCGCCATCACAGAACGGTTCAGTTGTCGGTTCAGAAGGGCCAGAAGCAATGCGCCAGCAGCCCCAACGCCCGCGGCTTCTGTGGGTGTCGCCAGGCCAAAGAAAATGCTGCCCAGGACCGCGAGAATAAGAAACGCAGGTGGAATAATGGCTTTAACCAGATCCCAAACGGCTTCAAGGTCGAAGGGTTGTACCTCTGCTGCAGGCGCCATGTTTGGCCGCAGCCAG
>CBDUMB010000366.1:0-3916 GCA_965368205.1 uncultured Pseudomonadaceae bacterium
TGCCTGGGAAAACGTTGGAATCCCAATTCAGCATGTAGGCTTCTGTGTATCGCTCTTGAGCAATCAGGCGGATGTATTCGGGTACCGGGGTATGCGCTGGGCAAGCGTACTGGCAATCGACAACTTTGTGAAAATACTGCGGGTCTGAGATGTCAGTGGGTTGCATTGTCTGTGCTCGTTGATGGCTTCTTTTTTTGGCGTGGCGAGACTTTAACTGTTTTACACGTGCGCTGGCTAGTGTTTGACAATTCCCCGGTGCAACTGGCTTTAACGGTGGTTATGGCGGCGCACCACTGAGTTTATCCACAGCTTATCCACAGCGATCTGTGACATCAGTTACCGGGTATGCAGGCTCAATGGATCAACCGCCAGCTGGTTCAATAAGTCGGTGCCAAGCAGGCCGTCGATACCAGGTAGATCGATGGGCAGTTCCAGTACTCTGAGGTCGGTGAACAGGCGTCCCTCCACATGAATTTCAGGCACGCTGTAGATGCCTGTTGTCACCAGCCCGCCGGCAGTTCTCACTGAGGCTTCCTGAGGCAGACGCCGTGCGGCTAACGAACGCAGCGCTGATTTGGTCAGGCTGGTGATGTTAGCGCCTGTATCTACCAGCAATGTCACCGCAAGACCGGTTGGCGCACTGGCGATGGACAGCAGGCGATCGCCGTCTTTTTGAAACTGAACCGTCGTCTGGGCAAGCAGAATCTGTTCTTCCAGCGTATCGAGTTCATCTTGAGACACATCGCTGGTGCCGGTTTGAGCAAGTATCCGAAGCGCCTCGTCGTGCTGTTTGTATTGCGCCAGCGCACGCGCCCACTGGTAACGGAACAGGTCGCTGGCGGGCAGACGCAGGCTGACGTGTTGCCAGAAAGCGGCGCGCTCTGCCAGCGCGCCGCGGGTGCGCAGTTCGTTGTCGATAACGTTGATAATCTGTTCGGCAGCCCGTTTTGCCTGGTCGTACTGTTGCGGTTCAACGGGTTGCGCAAGCAAGCCAAACAGGGTTTCCAGCGCACCTTCCCGCAGCCCACTGACCTGCTGTAAGTCGCTCAACAGGAACAATGCATCGATATCATCACCGCGCACATCAAGATAAGCGCGTAAAACACTGCGCATCGCCAGGGCGTCGTATTTGTTGACCTGCTTGGACATCGAGTTGACCAAGGCGACGCCCTGCTCGGTGCTTACGCTCTGTGCATGCTCATCAAACCATCTTTCCAGCTGAAACCAGGCGCCGTTTTCAAGGAGTTGGTAAAACACGTCAGTAGCGTCAGCGGCTGGCATTTGCTGGGACGGTCTGGCTGAACCAATAGCCAGTGCTGTCGCAGACGAGGGGATATCAGGGGTTGCCATCACATTCGATGATGAGGCGCGCGAAGAACCCTGCCAGAAACCAATGGCATAGACGGCCGCCATGGCAGCCAGTGCTAAAAATATTTGAATTCCTCTACCCGACATCGCCACAGCACCTTGTTGAGTGGTTAGAATAGCGCCTTTCGAACGCCTTGAACTATCTGCAAACGGACACGCTTTGACAACTGCTGTTACCGCCTCATCTATCGCGCCTGGGCTTGCCGGCGATGTACAACGCCCTGCAAAACCTGGACAGCAGGTGACCTGGTCTAATCTGCACGGCGTGGCTGATGCCTTGGCTGTTACCCGGATCAGCGCAGCTCAGCCAGGGCTGGTACTGGTGGTCACTGCTAATTCGGCACGCGCACAACGTTGGCAGAGTGCGTTATCACTGTTTTCAGACCCCGCAAACTCGCCGTTGCACTTCCCCGACTGGGAGACGCTGGCCTACGATGCGTTCTCGCCCCATCAGGACATCACCTCCGAGCGGCTGGCTACTTTACGTGATCTGCCGAATGTCAGCACCGGCGTGCTCACGGTGCCTGTAACCACCCTGTTACAACGTATCTCGCCACCCAGCTATATTGCCGGGTCAGGTTTCGACTTTCAGCCCGGGCAAACATTAGACATTGCAACCCAGCGGCGCGCGCTGGACTCTGCCGGATATCAGAATGTAGATACCGTCAGCGAACGGGGCCAGTATGCTGTGCGTGGATCTGTACTGGACATCTATCCGATGGGCAGCGAACTGCCGGTACGTCTGGATCTGTTTGATGACGAAATAGATACGCTGCGCACCTTCGACCCGGATACTCAGCGAACCATAAACAAAATTGACCGATTGGACCTGCTGCCCGCAAAGGAATTTCCCTTTAATGATGCGGCGATAGCGCGCTTTCGCGACCAGTGGCACAACACGTTTAACGTGGACGTCCGCAGATGCAGTGTTTATCAGGATGTGTCCAGCGGCATCGTGCCCAACGGTGTTGAATACTATCTGCCGTTTTTCTTTGAGCGCTTAGGCACTCTGTTCGACTACCTTCCGGATAATGTGTTGCTGGTTGTGGAGGAAGGTGTCGTCGAGGCGGCACAGCATCAGATTGAGGATACCGAGGTTCGTTACGAATCGCTGCGGCATGATATTGAGCGCCCTATTCTGCCGCCGCGGGAACTTTTCATGGCGATGGATGAGTTGCATGGTCATCTGAACACGTTGCCGCGCATTAACCTCAGCACGTCACCCGGCAAACACGGCCAGTTTTTCACCAGCCAGAAATTGCCGGAGCTGACGTTCAATCCCCGGGCGAAAGATCCTGCCGAAAAATTGAAGCGTTTTGTAGAGCACGTACAACAGCCGATTCTGTTTGTGGCGGAGTCTGCCGGCCGTCGTGAAGTGTTTGATGAACTGCTGCGTAAAGCCGGCATTGCGACCCAGGTGGTCAGCGACTTTGCCAGTTACCAGCAGGCAAGTGAGCACTGTATCAGCGTCGCAGAGCTGGATGAGGGCCTGTACGTCGATGGTGCAGTCATTATCACCGAAGCAGATGTGCTGGGTTCCCGACAGACAGATCCGCGCCGGGACGCCGGTGCAAAGGTGATTGATCCGGACCTGCTGGTCAGAAACCTTACCGAGCTGACCATTGGCGCGCCGGTTGTGCACATTGAGCACGGTGTCGGCAGATACGTAGGGCTGCAGATACTGACCATTGATCAGGAACAACACGAATTTCTTACCCTGATTTATGCAGACGATGCCAAACTTTACGTACCCGTTACCTCTCTGCATCTGATCAGTCGCTATTCCGGCAGTGACGAAGGACATGCCCCCCTCCATCGGCTGGGTTCCGACCAGTGGGAAAAGGCGAAACGTAAAGCCGCCGAAAAAGTTGTCGATGTAGCTGCGGAACTACTCGACATATACGCACGCCGCGAGCTGCGAACTTCTTTTCAATTTGAGCTGAATCAAGCTGAGTACGACAGGTTTGCCAACGAATTTCCTTTTGAAGTAACCCTCGACCAGCAGCGCGCAATTGAAGACACGCTGACAGATATGACCACCCTGCGGGCGATGGATCGCCTGATCTGCGGTGATGTTGGCTTCGGTAAAACTGAAGTGGCCATGCGCGCCGCTTTTGTCGCTGTGCAAAATGGTAAACAGGTTGCTGTGCTGGTGCCCACTACCCTGCTTGCCCAACAGCATGAAGACAGTTTTCGCGATCGTTTTGCCGGCTGGCCTGTCACTGTGGAAGGCGTCAGCCGACTGCGATCTACTGCCGAAATCGGTGAAATCACTCAACGGCTGCGCAGCGGCAAGCTCGACATTCTGATCGGCACGCACAAGCTGTTGTCAGATGACTTCCAGTTTAAAGACCTGGGTCTTATGGTAATAGACGAAGAACATCGCTTCGGAGTCCGTCAGAAAGAACGTCTCAAAGCCATGCGTGCGGAAGTTGATATTCTTACACTGACGGCGACGCCGATACCACGAACGCTCAATATGTCCCTGTCAGGTATACGTGATTTATCGATTATTGCGACCCCGCCGGCTAAACGTCTGTCGATAAAA
>CBDUMB010000367.1:0-3907 GCA_965368205.1 uncultured Pseudomonadaceae bacterium
TTGGTGCCATTCTGGGTGGCGCTTTGGCGCCAACCATTGCCACTATCCTGTGGGGAGAGTTTGGAGTGATCTATATCTCGGTCTATATCGCGCTGGCCTCGGTGTTGACCTTGATCTCAGTGTGGATGTTGACAGAAACTCGTGGCACCGACCTGGCCGACGTGAAAAGTTAAGTTGCAGGAGCGCAGGGCCCAGCAGGTGCTGGGCATACTCTGCCGACGATGAAGGAGTGTGGTTACTAATTAGATAGAGCGAAACCTTTGTAACCTTCTCGAACGATCTCATCACATTTCTCGCGATACACACCTACGCCGCCGATATAGGGCAGGAACACCTGAGGTTTGCCGGGCACGTTTGCGCCCATGTACCAGGAGTTGGCAAGTGGATATAACGTGTCAGCAGCGACCTCATTAGTGTGTGCTACCCACTCACTCTGCGCTTCTGGTGTGGCTTCAATGGTCCGCAGCCCGTTTTCACGCAGATGCTCGATACAGTCTGCGATCCAGTCAACGTGCTGTTCGATGGAGACCATCATGTTGGACAGCACAGACGGACTCTGCGGTCCGGTGACGGTGAACAGGTTAGGAAAACCCGCAACCATCAAACCGAGATAGGTTGCAGGGCCGTCCTGCCAAACCTCGGCAAGGGAGGCGCCGTCCCTGCCATGGGTGTCTATGCTGACAATGGACCCAGTCATGGCGTCAAAACCCGTAGCGTAGATGATGATGTCAAATTCCAGTTCTTCTTCCGTTGTTTTGATGGAGGTCTCGGTGATCTCTTCTATCTCCGTCTTGCGCAGGTCAACAAGACGTACGTGCGGCATGTTGAAAGTGTTGTAGTAGCCAGTGTCCAGGCAAGGACGCTTGGTGCCTACAGGGTGGTTATAAGGGCACAATGCTTCGGCGGTTACCGGGTCTTTCACTATTTCACGAATCTTGCCGCGCACAAATTCTGCAACAGAGTCGTTGGCTTCTTTGTTAGTTATGAGATCGTCATAGGCGCCCAGGATGCTGATCAGCTGTCCGTCATTCCAGCCTTCAAGATATTTCCGGGTGCGCTCTTCCTGGCTGACTTCAAGTGCAGACTGTGTCGCCACAGGTCCGGTCTGACCGAAAAACGATTCTCTGGCTTCCTGTCGCACGCTGGGATAATCCGCTTTTGTCCCGTCGACTTCTTTGCGTTCTAAAGGCCTGTTACCGGCAGGGAACGAGAAGTTCGGTGTGCGCTGAAATACCGTCAGCTGTTCGCAGGTTTTGGCAATTTCAGGAATGCATTGAATCGCTGAAGAACCTGTGCCGATCACAGCCACGCGCTTGCCGAAGAAGTTCACGCCTTCTTTGGGGAATTTCTGAGTCTGGTACCACTCTCCTTTAAAGCTTTCGATACCCGGTATTTCAGGCAGCTTTGGTGCAGACAGGGTGCCAACGGCAAGGACCACGTGCTGCGCGTCGATCACGTCACCTGCGTCGGTTGTGACCGTCCATCGTGCGCGTTCATCGTCCCAGGTTTGTGATTCGATGCGGGTATTAAATTGAATATCGGGTCGTAGATTGTATCGGTCAGCGATGTGGTTGGCGTATCTCAGTATCTCTGGTTGGGTGGAGAATTTTTCGCTCCATTCCCATGTCTGTTCAAGCTCCGGGTCGAATGAGAACGAATACTCGAGGCTGCGCACGTCGCAGCGGGCGCCAGGGTAGCGGTTCCAGTACCATGTGCCGCCGACGTCGCTGGCGCTGTCAAACGCCCGCACCTTGTAGCCGAGGCCACGCAGTTTGTGTATCAAGTACATACCGGCAAACCCTGCACCGGCTATTACAACATCCAATTCAGCTGTGAACTTCTGTGTCATCACTCCCCCTAACTAAGCTAAAGAACCCGTATTGACCTGCCGCTTCAGTAAGACAGCACCCCCATACCCTTTTAAATAGCACACGTTGTGAAGTTTTGTCAGCACTTAGATCCCATCCGTTTGCCTCAGGGTGCTGCCAGCAGCCCGATTCTTCGATATTTCCGTATGCTTTTCCCGCGATTATCAGATGGTAGCGGATATACCGGCACCTTAGGGTCGGGGGCTTTTGGGAATTGTGACTGCAACAGCTTGAACAGCAGTGATTGCGTCACCAAAGTGGGGAATCCAGCAATGCAGAAGACTTTGGAGCGCGGAGCGACCGCGCCTGTCGATACCCGGCCTGTTGATACGCGTTACCGCGCCTACGTCTTGAGTGTTCTTGTGGTCGTCTACGTGTTCAATTTTCTGGACCGTCAGATTGTCACCATTCTTGCGGAACCCATCAAAGTTGATCTCGGCCTGAACGATACTCAAATCGGGTTGATGACCGGGTTGGCTTTTGCACTTTTTTACACGGTGCTCGGTATTCCCCTGGCGCGCCTGGCAGATCGCGCGAACCGGGTCTCGATCATCACAGCAGCGCTGACAATCTGGAGCGGCATGACTGCGGTTTGTGGCCTGGCGCAGAACTTCTGGCAGATGCTGGCTGCAAGAATTGGTGTGGGTATCGGTGAAGCTGGATGCTCACCGCCCGCACATTCAATTATTGCAGATTACTATCCGCCCCATGAGCGCGCTTCCGCTTTATCGATTTATGCACTGGGTATCCCAATTGGGAGCATTCTCGGTTATCTGATCGGTGGCTGGGTCGCCGAGCTGTACGGTTGGCGCACCGCTTTTTTAGTCGCCGGTATTCCTGGAATTGCGCTGGCGGTGCTGGTGAAGTTGTCAATTCGCGAACCCATCCGTGGTATGTCAGACGCCGGATCGGCGGCACCAAGTGCGCAACCTCCCATTGGCGATTCGTTGCGCGAACTCGGCCGCAGTAAAGCCATGGTGCACATTGCCATGGGCGGCGCGCTGACTTCGTTTGTGGGCTATGGTCTTGGCCAGTGGTTACCGGCCTATTTTATTCGTATTCATGAACTGGGCATTGCCGAAACGGCGACCTATTTCGGGCTGGTCATTGGCGTGGCCAGTGCAATCGGCACGTTCCTGGGCGGCACCCTGGCCGACCGCCTGGCGATAAAAGATCGTCGCTGGTACACCTGGCTACCTGCTGCCGGCGTGCTCATCGCGTTTCCGTTTTATGTGGTGGGTATGCTGGTTGCCAATCCTTATCTGGCGATCGCGATTATGGTGGTGCCCAGCCTGCTTAACTCCCTGTGGCTGGGTCCGGCCTTTGGCACCATCCAGAATCTGGCGGCTGCACCAATGCGGGCGATGGCATCCGCGATGCTGTTGTTTGTGTTGAATATCATCGGCCTCGGATTGGGCCCCTTCCTGGTGGGTGTGCTCAGCGACCTGCTCAGCCCAAGCTTTGGTGCCGATTCGTTGCAGTACGCGATTCTGATCGCAACCTTTGCTTATTTCTGGGCGGGCGCACATTTCCTCATGGCAGGACGCACCATCCGGCAGGAGCTGGATGCTCGGGCCGCAGGCGATGTTGTGGCGAGCTGACGCCATTCGACTAAGCGAGGCTTCGATAGAAACGCACCAGAAGTTCCTCGCTGGCCAGGATAGCAATCACAACTGCAACGAAGACAACAACGCCATGCAGAGGGCCAGCAAACGTGACGGCGTCGCCAAATACAAAATCAATCGCGAATAAAATAACGAACTTGGAGCTGAACAGGATCAGCCAGGCGCAGAATATCCGCAGGACTTTTGCAGTTGCGCCGGGCCTGCCTTTAAATACGTTGGCGACCTTGTGTTCTACAAGCAGGGTCAGCTTTAACAGCAGCTGCAACAATATCGCGGCAAGTAGTGCGATGGTGAAAGAGTTGATCGTGACAAGAGACCAGTATTCAGCGAACAGGCTTAACACCACAAGGTCAGTAAGAATGGCCGTAAAGTAACGCAGGAAAAGTTGTTGGTTATTGGACGGTGCGTTTGCGG
>CBDUMB010000368.1:0-3900 GCA_965368205.1 uncultured Pseudomonadaceae bacterium
AGCTGGCGTCAATCTCGTTGGGGTCAGCGCTTTCTACAAATTCCAGAATCAGCCGCGGGATACATCCCTGTGCAATAGTGCCATGCCCCTGACCGGGTGCGACGATATGTTTGGCTTTGGATAAACCCGGCATGACAGCGTCGCCGTACGCCGGTGGTGTGATCGGGTCGAACTCGCCTGATAAAACAAGTGTTGGCACGTTGCTGACTAACGGCTGCTTCATGTCTTTGTCGATCACACCTGATGGCCACGTAGAGCACATGGTTTTCAGCGTGTCGTACATTTCACGACCCAGGTATGTTTGTTCCAGACGTTCGAAGTCGACAACAGCGTCGTCGAAGAACGGCGCATCTTCAGTGCACACCACGGCGTTGTGCATACCGTAATTCATACTGTCATTTAGTTGATGCAACATGCGTAGAGCTGAAGCCGCAATCGGTAGGAAATTCCCGGCGTTGGCGGCCTCATCAATGATCAGTGGTATCAGCGCGCGTGTTGCGGGGGCGTAAAGCGCCAGCCTAATCCACACTGCAAGGTGACCGTAGCCAACTTCGATGTCCGTGGTTACCCCGGTGACCGGATGTTGGATGTTCATTGCAACCGGATCGGTACGCAGTCTCTCGCGCAGGCGCTCAAAATCTTCTGCAAGATTCGGAAACTGCGCGCCGCAGCTGGGGTTTTGCTGGCACCGGTTAAACAAGCCGTCCAACGTCTGCTGGCTGTTCAGCGCAACGTTTTCACCCAGCACCTTTGTTGGCGGCACGACGCCGTCGATAACAACGCTGCGTAATGATTCCGGGTAAGTTCGCATGTACTGCATGGCGACACGGGTACCATAAGACACTCCGTAGACACTGAGCTGCTTATAGTTCAGCGCAATGCGTAATGCTTCCAGATCTTCGACAGCGACGGTGGTGGAAAAAAAGCGTGGGTCGTGGGGCAGTTTGTCTATGCAGTCCTGGGTCAGCGCAACAGTTTGCTCGGCGTCGAGAATTTCCGTTGAGTCCGTCAGTGCCTGGCAGACCAGTGGGGCTGAATCGCCGGTGCCGCGCTGATCTATAACCACCACGTCGCGTTCCCGGGTGAATGCCTGCAGCACAGGCGCCAGGTCGACCATCATCTGTATAGAAGATGCGCCGGGCCCACCATTGATGATGGTGAAGGCATCCGCCGCCGGTTGTAGCGCGGTTGATGCGAGTTTTGTGACAAACAGCTGCACGGTAGGACCATCTGGATCAGTTGGGTCCAGTGGTCGTGTCCAGGTGGCGCACTGGGCCTGTAAATTGCCATTGCCTGCTGAACCCGTGACATAACACGGTTCAAAATCAATGGCCGCAAAACTGTGCCTGCTCAGAAGAACAAGTGTGGCGAAGACGGTTAGCCGGTATAGCCGGCGAAGAACGGAAATGGACATAAATCTAATGTGGACTAAAACAGGCGAGCAGTACTGTACTGCGTCACGGTACGCATCGCATCTACATGTTGGTTCTGCGGTAATTTGTCGAGTTCAGCAAGGGCTGCCTCAGATTCAGCAGCAGCGGCCTGATGGGTATAATCAAGCGCGCCACTTTCCTGCACAATCGTGACTATGTCAGCCAGATGAGCGGTGCTTTTCTCGCGGATGGCGTCTGCGATTAGCTGTTGATCATTTGCAGGGCTGTTCTGCAACGCAAAGATCAATGGCAGGGTCAGTTTACCTTCCGCGAGATCATCGCCAACGTTTTTGCCCAGCAGTTTGCTGTCGCCAGCGTAATCGAGCCAATCGTCAACCAGCTGATAGGTAATACCGAAATGCTGGCCAAACTGGCGCAACGCATCGACATGTTCCGGATTGGGTTGCTCCACCACCAGCGCACCGGTGTGCGCTGCGGCCTCAAATAAAAGTGCGGTCTTGCAGCGGATCACTTCACGATATTGCGCTTCAGTGATGGCCAGATTGCCAACATTGGTCAGTTGCAGAACTTCACCTTCGGCAATTGTGTTGGTGGCTCGGGAAAGTACTTCCATAATGTCCATGCTGCCTACTTCAACCATCAGCTGAAACGCGCGGCTGTAGAGGAAGTCGCCGACCAGTACGCTGGGCGCGTTACCCCACTTTTCGTTTGCGGTTAAACGCCCGCGACGCATACCTGAATGATCAACCACATCGTCGTGGAGGAGGGTGGCAGTGTGCAGAAACTCGATAATCGCAGCGACGCTGATGTGTTTCTCGCCACGATAGCCCAGGGCACCGGAAGCCAACAGCACCATCAAAGGGCGTAAGCGTTTGCCGCCGCTTTCAACGATATAGCTGCCGATCTCTTCTACCAGACCCACGACGGAGGTGAGTTTTTGCGGAATCAAAGCGTTTACGGCAGAAAAATCTTCTTGAACCAGGCTGTAAACCGGTGCCAGGGCGCTGATTTCACCCGCACTTCGACTCACGGAGGAGCTGATTGCGCTTTTCATACGTCCTGTCTTACCTGTCCTGTTTTACCTGTCTTTTAGCAAAGGGTATGCATGAAGGAGGCCCGTAAATCACTTTAGGCCCACTTAACTCGTTGTAATCCAAAAACTTTGCCCTTAGAATTACGCGCCTTTCGCGCAGGGGCCCTGAAATCGGCGGCTCAGCCGGGTTTATTTTACCCAGTTTATTGCGCACCCAAGTGCCCGACAGGTTTAAGAATACAGCCTGCGGCAGCTCAGGAGTAGAGTTATGTTTGCGGTTTTCCAAAGTGGCGGCAAACAACATCGTGTCAGTGAAGGCGATGTTGTGAAGCTAGAAAAAATTGTAGCCGAGCCCGGTGAAGAAGTAGTCTTCAACGAGGTCTTGATGGTTGCCAATGGTGACGACGTTAACGTCGGCGCACCATTTGTTGCAGGCAGCGCGGTTACCGGCGAAGTGGTTCGAACTGATCGCGGCAAAAAAGTCCGCATCATCAAGTTCAAGCGTCGCAAAGACTACATGCGTCGGCAGGGCCATCGTCAATGGTTTACCGAAGTTAAAATCACCGCTATCAGCTAGCGCACCAGGAGTTATTAGAGATGGCACATAAGAAAGCAGGCGGCAGTACCCGTAACGGGCGCGATTCAGAATCCAAGCGCCTGGGTCTGAAAAAATCCGGCGGACAGTATGTTACCGCCGGTAATATCATCGTGCGTCAGCGCGGCACCCAGTTTCATCCAGGCTCCAATGTCGGTTGCGGAAAAGATCACACCCTTTTCGCCACCTCCGATGGTCACGTACAATTCGCGGTGAAAGGACGACTGAAGCGTCGCACCGTGAGTGTCGTGCCACAGGCATAAGCGCCGGCAGAATCAGATAAACCCCGCTTATGCGGGGTTTTTTTTAGCTAGGCGAAAATACCATGCAATTTCTTGATGAAGCATCGATCCGTGTCCAGGCAGGCAAAGGTGGCAACGGTTGCTTGAGCTTCCGGCGTGAGAAATATATTGCCAAAGGTGGCCCGGATGGCGGCAACGGCGGCGATGGTGGAGACGTCTTCCTGGTGGCGGAAAGCAGCCTCAATACGCTTATCGATTTTCGTTATCAGCCAGGCTACAAAGCGCAGAATGGTGCTTCAGGAGCCGGGCGCAACAAAACCGGCGCGGCCGGTGAGCACCGTTACATCAAGGTCCCGGTTGGCACCACCGTGGTGGATGATGAAACTCAGGAAACCCTCGGTGATCTCAGCGTTGCGGGTGAGACGTTACTGGTGGCCAAAGGCGGTTATCGTGGCGTGGGTAACGCAGCGTTCAAGTCCAGCACCAACCGAGCCCCACGTAAGACCACGCCAGGCAAGCCTGGTGAAGAGCGACGGTTGCGTTTGCAATTGAAGCTGATGGCTGATGTTGGTCTGTTAGGACTGCCAAATGCAGGCAAATCGACCCTCATAGGGCAGGTGTCAGCCGCTAATCCGA
>CBDUMB010000369.1:0-3895 GCA_965368205.1 uncultured Pseudomonadaceae bacterium
TCACTTAACGCCTGTGCAGAAACAGGCCCCAGCAGACCGGCAACAAAAAACAGGGTCACGATAAACACTGGTCTGATTATTAGGTACACACGCAAACCCACTCTGAGAGGAACGTTTCAAGGCACTGTTCGAGCCAAACAGTTTAGCGAAAAACCAGCCGCCGCGAGAGAGATTATCGCATCAGGTTAATTTGACCGTTTGCTCCGCAAGCCGCTCTGCTAAACTGCCCGCTCTGATCCGGATTACATCCGGATTAGAGCCACTAGACCCCACCCGGCCACATTGGCCTGTATCGGAGAGACGCTTTTGTCAGATGCCAGCACACCGCCCACCCAGTCAGGGCTGAGTTACAAAGACGCCGGCGTCGATATCGAAGCGGGCGCGGAACTGATTCGGCGGATTGCGCCCGCCTGCAAAGCCACGCATCGTCCGGAGATGCTCTCCACCCTGGGCGGGTTTGCAGCAATGACCGAGATACCCGAGGGTTACAAACAACCGGTGCTGGTGTCAGGCACCGATGGGGTCGGCACAAAACTTAAACTGGCCATTGATCACAATCGACATGAAACCGTGGGGCAGGATCTGGTGGCAATGTGCGCCAACGATGTGCTGGTTACAGGCGCGGAACCCTTCCTGTTTCTGGATTACTACGCCACCGGCGGACTGGATGTCGACACGGCCAGCACAGTCATTAAAGGTATTGCCCATGGCTGCGAACTAGCGGGTTGTTCCCTGGCAGGTGGCGAAACAGCTGAAATGCCCGGCTTCTACGCAGAAGGTGAATACGACCTGGCGGGCTTCTGTGTCGGCGTGGTCGAGAAGACCAGGATTGTCTCCGGCGATAAGCTGGACATTGATGACGTCATCATAGGACTGCCCAGTTCCGGCGCACACAGCAACGGTTACTCGCTGATCCGCAAAGTGATATCCAATCTTGGGGTAGAACCCAATGTAGACCTGCTCGATGATCTGCTTGCGCCCACCCGTATTTACGTCAAACCTGTACTGGCAACCCTGCAGGCAATCAGCCCACATGCCATGGTGCACATCACCGGTGGCGGTTTTTACGAAAACGTGCCTAGGGTATTAAACAACCCGCAACATGCTGCGCTGATCAACACTGACGCCTGGCAGCGCCCGGAGGTGTTTGCCTGGCTGCAGCAGGCAGGCAATATCGACGAACGCGAAATGCTCACAACATTCAACTGTGGCATCGGGTTCATGCTGGTTGTTGACCGGCAGGATGTAGAGCGCTGTATGGCGGTACTGCGCGAACAGGGCGAGCTACCGGTTGTAATCGGCGCCATCGTCAGTGCGGAACATACACCCGCGGCAGGTCAGATTCTGATCCGCTGATGTTTCAGGATCGAGGCAATGTGACGCCGGTCTGCCCCTGGTACTTGCCGCCGCGATCCTTGTAAGTGACCTGACAACGCTCATCGGACTGGAAAAACAACATCTGCGCCACGCCTTCGTTAGCGTAAATCTTAGCTGGCAGCGTGGTGGTGTTAGAAAACTCCAGCGTCACGTGCCCTTCCCACTCTGGCTCCAACGGTGTGACGTTGACAATAATGCCGCAGCGCGCGTAGGTGGATTTCCCCAGACAGATGGTCAAAACGTCCTCAGGAATGCGGAAGTATTCCACCGTGCTGGCTAATGCAAATGAGTTGGGCGGAATAATGCAGACATCACCTTCAATATCAACAAAGCTTTTTTCATCAAAAGCTTTCGGGTCTACCGTGGCAGAGTGAATATTGGTAAACACCTTAAACTGAGGTGCACAGCGTACGTCGTAGCCGTAACTGGAAGTGCCGTATGAGATCAGCTTTTTACCGCCCGACTCACGCACCTGACCCGGTTCAAACGGCTCAATCATGCCGCGCTGTGCTTGTTCAATAATCCAACGGTCAGACTTGATGGTCATATTTATCCTATTCCAGCTATCGTCAAAAGGTCTTTAAAGGACGGCGTTTAAAAAAGAAGACGGCAAACTCAATCATCCACCATTGTGATGGTGGGAGCAGCCTGCTCACCTTGCCAGAGGCGCGCTGCCATATGTCTGGCTGCACGGCGATAGGTTGCACTGATGGCAGAATCGGGTTCGGCACGGACCGTTGGCTTACCGCCATCGGCCTGTTCACGTATCGACAGCGCCAGCGGTAACTCCGCCAGCAGGGGCACACCCAGCTGCGACGCTACCCGCGCCCCGCCACCTTCACCAAACAGGTGACTGACGTGACCACATTCGGGGCATTGATGCACACTCATATTTTCGATAATGCCCAATACTGGAATATCGACTTTGGCAAACATTTCGATACCTTTGGTGGCGTCGAGCAAGGCGATATCCTGAGGAGTGGTCACAATCACCGCACCGGCAACCGGCACTTTCTGTGACAGGGTCAGCTGGATATCACCGGTACCCGGCGGCATGTCGACAATCAGATAATCCAGATCTTCCCATAACGTCTGCAACAGGATCTGTTGCAAGGCGCCGGATGCCATGGGCCCTCGCCAGACCATCGGCGTGTTATCGGTGACCATAAAGCTCATCGACATGGCTTTGATACCGTGCGCGCGAATCGGCTCGAAATATTTCCCGTCTTTAATGGTTGGACGACTGCCGTCAGCCACGCCAAGCATCATGCCCTGGCTTGGACCATAAATGTCCGCATCCAGCAGGCCGACTTTTGCGCCTTCGGCGTCCAGGGCAAGTGCCAGATTGACCGCTGTTGTCGATTTACCCACACCCCCCTTTCCTGAAGCCACCGCAATGATATGTTTCACATGTTCAAAACCGCGGCCTTTTGGAGCCTGGAAGTGCAGTTCCAACTCGACGTCATCAGTGCCCAGAAATTCACGCAGTGCCGCGGTCAACTCTTCAACCATGCCGGCTGCCGGGTAACCCAGCGTCACTGAAATCCGATTGCCGCTGGACAATATGCGCGCGCCCAGTTCACCCCAGGTTTTACCCAGGAAAGGATCTACAAACTCTTCAATCTTCATGGCGGCCAGACTACCAGGCAATTTTTTGGGGCGCCAAGTATATGCATGCACCGGGCGCGCCGAAACCTTCAACTGAGCCATTGCCGCTTTTAAGGGCTATTCAGTGCTTGTCGCCTACACCTTTGGCCTTTGCTCCTGGTACGGGTAGAATTAGCGCCCATTTTTTCAGCGGTAACCCCATGTCACGTCGAATACTGGTGACCAGCGCACTACCCAACGCCAATGGGCCTATCCATCTTGGCCATATGCTGGAGCATGTCCAGACCGATATCTGGGTACGCTTCCAGCGCATGCGCGGCCATGAAGTCATTTATGTGTGTGCGGACGATACCCACGGCACTGCCACTATGATCCGCGCCGAGGAAGAAGGTGTGGATGCCGAAACGCTGATCGAAAAGATGCGCCTGGATCATCTGCAGGACTTTAATGGTTTCAACATCAGCTACGACAACTACTACAGTACGCATTCGGATGAGAACCGCTATTTTTCCGAGCTGATCTACAATCGTCTGAAAGACAAGGATCTGATTTTCACCCGAAGCGTCGAGCAGTTGTACGATCCGGAGAAGCAATTGTTCCTGGCAGACCGTTTTGTGGTCGGCGAATGTCCCAAGTGTGGTGAACCGGGTCAGTACGGCGACAACTGTGAAAAGTGCGCCGCAACCTATGATGCCACCGACCTGAAAAATCCCCGCTCAGTGTATTCCGGCGCCACGCCGGAACTGCGCGCCAGCGACCATTATTTCTTTGACCTGCCGCAATACACTGACTTCCTGAAAAAGTGGACCCGGTCAGGGGCTGTACAACCTGAAGTCGCCAACAAACTGTCTGAGTGGCTCGATGCCGGCCTGAAAGCCTGGGATATTTCTCGCGATGCACCGTATTTCGG
>CBDUMB010000370.1:0-3891 GCA_965368205.1 uncultured Pseudomonadaceae bacterium
TTGGATTGACCGTCCAGCGGTCCAGGCGCGGCAGACTGTCTCCAAACGGTCCGTTTATATCGTTGTCGAACATCTTATCGTAGCGACAAATATCTATGACGACGTTACCGGCTGCATCTTCGTACGCATTCATCGGGTGATAAGCGTAGTTAGCGGTTATGGGCGACCAGATGATGTCACTGGCATCGCCGTTGCGTGGCATCAGGCCGATGCGGGGTTCGTGATCATTATCCCAGCGGAAGGGGAAGGACGCACCGGTGCCCAGGGCCATGAAACTCAAGGTAACGGGCAGGTCGTAGATCACCACATAATTCGCCGTGAGGCTCATATCGTGAATCATTGGCATGCCACTTAACGGAATCTCTGTTTCATCCGCCCATTCACCCTCAGCGTCCACCACAACATAACGTACGTGATCACGTAATGATGCCCAGTCGTAACAAATGGCATGTAATTCGCCGGTATCCGGGTCGAGTTTAGGGTGCGCGGTATAGCCAGTGCCGATAGACGTGTTGTCGCCCAGGGAATCCAGGGTGTAGCTCATATCCTGAGGTAAGCCGCCAGATTCAACGATGGCCAGGGTGCGACCAGCGTGACCAATGACGTTAGTGTTGGCGGCGCTGCCACCTACAAAACGGCTGTGGTACCACTCGGCTCTGCCTTCGTTTAAACGCAGTCCATGCACCATGCCGCGTCCGGTGAACCAATGGTACGAGCCGGCATCAACGTCAGCGCCGGGATTAGGTCCATTGCGCAGAAAGCGACCGCTGAGATCTGCCGGGATGGTGCCAGTGACCTGCAGGCTTGTCGCAGTGGTTTCATCAGCGACCCCGGCAAAGTTATTCTGCAGATACATATTGTCTGCGCCGCTGCCGCCAGAGCACGCGGAGAGTGCCAGCGGGGTAAAGGGTAGGGCGATGCCGCCTTTAAGCAGATGTCGTCGTTTCATAGTCTTCTCTCTGTGCTGCGCATTGGGTTCTGAACAGGCATTGTTGGCGTTCAGATCGACGCTGACAAGCCCTTTTGCCCCTCATAGAGTTAGAGCGCGGCGCCTTTTTCGAACGTGATCGGCATGTGTCTGATGCCGGAGATGAAATTGGACGCGAGCCATTCAGGTGTTTCCGCAAGCTGGAAGTTATGCATGCGCGACAGTATCTCGTGAAAGATGCAGTCAATTTCAACTCTTGCAATATGTTGTCCCAGGCATACATGTGTACCCGTGCCAAACGCAATCTGCTCGTTGGGAAAGCGGTGTAAGTTCAGCTGGTCGGGTTGTTCGAATTTAGCCGGGTCGTAGTTGGCGGCACCAAAGTAGCGTACAACTTTGTCGCCAGCTTTTATCTGTTGGCCGTGCAATTCTACATCTCGTGTTGCTGTGCGGCGGAAGTAAATCACCGGGCTCACTACGCGCAGGAGTTCATCGCGGGCGGAGGTGTCGAGTTCATCGCCTCGGTGTGCCTGCCAGTCAGCCAGTGCGGCCGGATTTCTGATCAACTCATACAGCCCGCCTGCCACCAGGTTTCTGGTGGTATCGCCACCGGCATCAATCAGCAGCATGAAAAACAGTTGGAAATCGATGGCATCCAACCGGCGGCCATCCACCTCTGCGTGCACAATCTGACTGGCCAGGTCGTCGGTCGGCTTAGCCAGCTTGCGCTGATAAACATCCTGAGCATAGGCAAACATTTTGGTGACAGCGTCTAACTGTTCCCCAGGTGCCAATGCTTCCGGTGCGGTATGTATGATCTCCGTCAGTTTATACAGCTCGCGTCCATCCACCAGCGGAATGCCGGTCAGCTCAGCAATGACGTATGACGGCAGCTCGCCAGCCACTTCGCTGACAAATTCACATTCGCCGCGTTCAATGATTGGGTCAATGATCTGCGCGGCGAGCTCGGCAATGCGCGGACGCAAGGCGGCGGCCGGGCCGCGGGTGAACTCTTTGCTGATGATGCGCCGAAACTGTGTATGTTGGGGCGGATCCATCATCAGCATCATTTTATGCTCGCCGCCGCCCAGATCTCCATTGGCAGGGTCCGGGTCTGGCAACATAACGGTTGGTTCAGATGAATACAGCAGTGGCTGACGACCGACGTCAGCAACGTCTTCATAACAGGTGAGCGCCCAGAAGCCGGGTCCGTCGGGTTCTTCGTGCCAGTACACGGGTGCGTTGTTCTGCAACCAGTGATATTGATCAAGAGGGTGCCCGTTGGCAAAACTGGCTGGGCTTAAGAGGTCAATTTTCATTTACGAATTATTTTCCCAATAGGGTTCACGCAAAACTCGGCGCTGGATTTTGCCTGCAGCAGAACGAGGTAACTCGCTCACGTAATCAATGCTGCGCGGGCATTTGAAGTTGGCCAGTCGCTCTCTAGCCCAGGTGATTAACTCGTCGGTCAAAGCCTGGCTGGGTTCAACATCATTGTGCAGTTGCACCACAGATTTTACTTCCTCACCCCATTCGTCATTGGGTACGCCGATGGTGCAGACATCAACAACCGCGGGGTGTTTGTGAATCTCGCTGTCTACTTCCTGAGGGTAGATATTCACACCCCCGGAAATAATCAGTTCCGCGCTGCGGCCGGTGAGAAACAGGTAGCCATCCTCGTCAAAATAGCCCATATCACCAAGCGTGAAATAATCACCCCGATAAGACTTGCTGGTTTTGTTGTTGTCTTTGTAATACTCAAAGCGGCCCTGGGACACTTCCGGCGCGCGCATATAGATTGTACCGATTTCGCCAATGGCTACGGGGTTGCCGTCATCATCGAGTATTTTGTTATCAAATTCAGGGCCAGGACAACCTACTGTGCCGGGTTTAGTCAACCACTCTTCAGATCCCACCAGGAATCCGCCGCCACCCTCTGTCGCGGCATAATACTCCCAGATAATCGGTCCAAACCAATCGATCATGGCGTGTTTGATATGTACCGGGCAGGGTGCTGCGCCGTGAATGAGAAACTTGAGCGACGAAAGATCGTATTTTGTCCGGGTGTCTTCTGGCAGACCTAACATGCGGTGAAACATGGTAGCAACCATATGTGTATGGGTGATCTTGTATTCTTCGATCAAGCGCAGGCATTCTTCAGCATCCCACTTGTCCATCATAACGATGCCTACGCCAGACCATAGCGGTTGCACGATGTCGATGAGCAAAGGTGCCGCGTGATAGCCTGGTCCGGTAACCAGACCGCGGTCCTGTCCTGGTGTGTAGGCAGCTGGAGTGTCACCCCACTGCGGTACTTCCAACAGCTTTGCTTTGCGGTACACACCTTTCGGCCGGCCAGTAGTTCCTGAGGTGTACAGCATGCGTGAGCCAAGCTCGGGCTGCTCGATGTTGTCATCATCGAGGTTGGCAATCGCGGTAGAAAAGTCGGTCAAGCCTTCGATCTCGCCGCCAACACTGAGCAGCAGGTGCGCGCCTGAGGCGTGGCTGGGTGCTTCGATGACAGGTTGTCCTAAACTTGCATCTGCCACAAATGCTTTGGCTTCACAGTTGTCCACAATGTAACCAATCTCTTCACCTTTCAAATGAAAGTTGATCGGGGTAAAGCGAATACCGCTACGGGTTGTCGCAACCAGGGTTTCTATAAATTCAGGTCGATTCTTGGTCACGATGGCAACAGAATCTCCAGGACCAATGCCGTGCTGGGCCATCAACCGCACCAACCGATTGGCATTGGCATTGAGTTCCGCAAACGAACGTTCACCATACTGGGTGATCACGGCCGCATTCTGAGGCTGTTGCTCGGCGTGTAAAGCCACCAGCATGCCGTGTTCGATGGCCCATTCCAGCGTCATCTCACTCATGTATTTCCCCTGTTATCCCCGAATCTCTCACATAGATTTGTACGCACTGAAGCGTGCAGTTGCAAGTCGTCAGAAAAAATT
>CBDUMB010000371.1:0-3873 GCA_965368205.1 uncultured Pseudomonadaceae bacterium
TTGGATGTCTATTATGCTGCGGACTCCTGTTTTGAGCACAAAGCCCGCAACATGCGTACCGCCATGTATCGCCGCACGGAACGCTATCGGGTCATGTCAGCGTTTGAGCGCGCGGTGTTTGGCGAACAGTCAGATACGGACATCATGCTGATCGCGCAGAGCCAGCGCGAACAGTTCCAGCGCTACTATCAAACGCCGGATGAACGTTTGACCATGTTACCGCCGGGTGTCAGCAAAGATCGCATGCGCGGTGAGCACTGGCAGGAGCAGCGACAGGCGGTGCGTGCAGAATTTGGCATCGGTGATGATGAAAATCTGTTGCTGCTGGTGGGCAGCGGGTTTGTCACCAAAGGTCTTGATCGTGCCTTAGTGCTGTTGTCGAGTTTGCCGGCATCGCTGCAGAGTATTACCAAACTGCTGGTCATTGGTGAAGACAACCCGCGACAGTTCCTGCGCCAGGCTCGAGCCCTGGGTGTTGAACATCTGCTTATCATTGTCAAAGGCCGTGACGATATCCCCGCTGTATTGCAGGGCGCTGACCTGATGGTCCATCCTGCCTATATGGAAAGCGGCGGCATGGTACTGGTGGAGGCGATCATAGCGGGCCTGCCGGTCATTGCGTCAGGCGTGTGTGGTTTTGCCCATTTTATTACCGAAGCTCAAGCCGGCGTGGTGCTGGACGAACCTTTTGACCAGGCGCAGCTTAATCAAACAGTCATCGACGTATTACAGAACCCAGCCCAGCGCGCAGACTGGTCAAAAAACGGTGTACGCTTCGGCCAGGAAAATGAACAGCTGTACAACATGCCGGACCATGCTATGAAGGTGATTGAGGCCAGCGTGGCGAAGGTGCGCGTTCGGAATAAAGCCGCTTTTGAAAATCACCTCCTGTCGTTACAAGGTGGTTAGATGACATACCTGCGCGAAGACGTTCAGCAGCTGTGGCAGGGTCAGGACCCTCTTGTAGCGGCGTTTGCTCTACAGGGTGAAGTATTTCGGGACGTACCCGGCCGCCGCACTCTGCGCGTTGTACTGAATGACAAAGCTTACTTCGTGAAACTGCACTATGGCGTTGGTTGGTCCGAGGTGATTAAAAACTGGCTGCAGTTCAAATGGCCGGTAATTGGCGCAACCAATGAATTTGAGGTGTGTAAGGCTCTGCTGGAAGAGCAGATCCGCGCCCCCGCGCCGGCTGCGTTTGCGGTGTCTTCAGGCAGTATCGCGTCACGGCGCTCTTTTGTGTTGTCTGACGAGCTGGCGGGTTTCACCAGCCTTGAAGACATCACCGACACCTGGCCGGATCATCCGCCGAGTCCCATTGAGCGCCAACGGTATTTATACGCGGTTGCGCGATTTGCACGTCGCTTCCACCAGGCAGGGTTTATTCATCGAGATTTCTATATCTGTCATCTGCTTTCCGACGATGCTGTTCGTACAGAAGGTTCTGTTTCACTTGCTGTGTTAGACCTGCATCGCGCCCGGCGTTTTAACAAAGTACCTTTTCGGTGGTTGAAAAGAGACCTTGCAGCGTTGCTGTTTTCCAGTTTGGACCTGGGCTTCAGCGAGCGGGACTGGCTGCGTTTCATTGCGCTGTACAGTGGTAAGCCTGCTTCCGTTGCGTTGCGCGAAGATGCTGCCCTTTGGCGGGCGGTGCGCCGACGCGCCAACAAGCTGTACACCGAAGGGTTGCGTAAAGGCATTGTGAAAGGCTTTTATACACCATGAAGTTTTCCTCCGAAGGGTTAGTCGCGGTAGGTCGCGAGCTGGTTGCGCCATTTGTCGTGGACGTCTGTCTTGACCCAGATGAAAACCTCGTCGACCAGACCACCACAGAATTGAACTTTACCGACGTCGCTCGCGTGCTGCCTGGGCGCCGGGTCAGTGGTCTGGCAACCCATGCCGGTGAGGTTGTGTTTGCCAAAGTGTTTTACGGCCCGAATGCCCGCCGCTACTGGCAGCGGGAGCTGGTTGGTGCGCGTCGGCTAAGCGCCGCGGATGTGAATACGCCAGAAGTCCTCGCAACCGGTGCCTGTGCAGACGGTGACGGGTTTGTTGTGCTGTTTGAGCCACTGCATGATCCGCACAATTTGTCGGACAGCGACCTGGAGGATATGTTGGCAGCGGTGCAGCTGCTGGCAGATATGCATGAAGCCAGTCTGGTTCAGACCGACGTGCACATCTTTAATTTTCTGCGCTATGAAGGGCGATACTTTGCTGTTGATACCGACGGTATTCGACGCGCGCATTTGCTGCGCCAGCACTTTGCTAATCTGGCGATGTTGTTAGCACAACGAGCGCCTGTCGCAGATGTTGATATTGATGAGGTGTGGGCAGCCTATAGCGCCGCGCGCGGTGCTTATGTCAGTCGTATGGGATCAGCCGCACAGCTGCGTAAGCTCACGGCCAAAGCACGGCAACAGAGGGTGCGCCGGTATCTTAAAAAAACCCAGCGGCAATGTTCTGAATTTGTCCAGCAATCAAATTTCCGTTTTAACTTTCTGTGTGATCGAGATCACTTTGCGCGGCTGCAGCGCTTCATGCTGTTTCCTGAATCGTTTGTCGGTGATGGCACGCCACTTAAATTAGGCAACAGTTCCACGGTTGTGCGCATGCATGTCGACGGTGTGCCCTACATTGTTAAGCGTTACAACATCAAAGGTCTGATGCATCGAATACGCCGCTGGTTCAAGCGGCGCGCCCGGCATGCCTGGTTGAACGGTCACCTGCTCGCTTTCCTCAAGATCGCGACGGCAAAACCGGTTGCCCTGCTGGAGTTACGCTGGGGCTGGTTCAATAGCGTCTGCTATCTTGTTATGCCGGATTGTGGCGAGCGTAACCTCGGCCAGACGCTGGCCAATCGCCCGCAAGACTTTGATCAGCTCGCTGCGCCAACTGTGGCATTGCTGCAGGGGCTGAAAGCTGCTGGTCTGCAGCACGGTGACCTGAAAGCCACCAATTTTGTGATTGATGAATCCACCGTACGTTTGATCGACTATGACGCTGTGCAATCTGGTGACAATACGCGTGACATGCGTCGCTTCCTGGCAAACTGGGAGGATCAGCCTGCGCTGCGCGCGCAATGGCAGCGTGCGCTGGTAGAAGCTGGTCTATGATCGTTCTAGGTCTGTCTGGTGCGTTAAGGCACGATGCTTCCGCGGCGCTGGTGATCGATGGTGAGACGATTGCTGCGGCTGAAGAAGAACGCTTCACCCGCGATAAACATGCAAAAAATCAGTGGCCGGAGCAGGCGGCACGCTATTGTCTGGCGCAGGCTGGGGTGAAGGCAGAAGATGTCGATTGCGTGGCTTTTCCTTACGCCCCGATAAGCCTGTTCAGAAAAGCCCGATGGGTCTACGCAGCACGCTACTGGTATGCGCCGGACCGAGCCCTGGATGCACTGCTCAATGGCAATCGTCGATTTCGTAGTCACCGGCGTGACATTTTATCTCTAGGTGAGCGGCTGGGCATTAACTGGGACAAGACCCGATTTGTACCCGTGGAACATCATCTTTCCCACGCTTCAAGTGCTTATCACCTTTCAGGTTTAGAAGGTAAGACCGCAATTCTGGGTGTGGACGGCAAAGGTGAATATGCCACGACCTTTTTCGGTTATGGTGAAAACGGTCAGATACACACCTTAAAAGAATTTTATGATCCGGATTCACTGGGCGGCGTTTACGGTGCACTCACCGAATACCTTGGCTTTGAAATGCTGGATGGCGAATACAAAGTCATGGGGATGGCCCCTTATGGTGATCCCGACAAATATGATTTATCGCGTTTGATACAGCCCAGCGGCGATGGTTTCAGAGCCAACACCAGATATGTCAATGTGGTTGGACTGCGGCGCCACAAAGATCAGGGCCAGGCATT
>CBDUMB010000372.1:0-3865 GCA_965368205.1 uncultured Pseudomonadaceae bacterium
CAAGGAGATCAGCCCGACACGGCAGGAATACCTGCACTGGATCCGAACCGGCGTAGACGACACAACCTCCCTGGTTGCGGTAGACGATGTGATTTATTTTCAGGCAGATCAGAAATACACGTCGGTGGTAACCGCAGATCGTGAGTATGTCGTTAGACGGTCTATCAAAGAACTTGAGCAACAGCTGGACCCAAGGCAATTCTGGCGCATACATCGGGGTACCATTGTGCGTGTCGACCAGATCGTGAAAGCTAAACGTGACCTGCGCGGCCGCTACAGCATCAGTTTGCGCAGTCGACCTGAAACACTGCGATCAAGCGCCAGCTACGGACACATATTTAAACAAATGTAGTCTGAGACCTAAAAGACTAAACTCCTTATAACGATACCAGCCGGATACCCTATGCAGCGCATTGTGCTGTTCAACAAACCTTTTGATGTGCTGTCACAATTCAGTGACTCTGAAGGTAGATCCACATTGTCTGACTTCATCGACATACCTGAAGTCTATCCAGCTGGCAGACTCGATCGCGACAGTGAAGGTCTGTTAGTTTTAACCAATGACAATGTTTTGAAGCACAAACTCACAGACCCACAACACAAAGTCAGTAAAACCTACTGGGTTCAGGTGGAAGGTGAACCCAGCGAACAGGATTTGCAGCCACTGCGAGAAGGCCTTGAGCTCAAAGATGGTATGACGCGGCCTGCAAAAGCTGCGCTGATGGCACAACCGCAAAACTTATGGCCGCGCACCCCACCCATACGCCAACGCAAACATATAAAAGACAGCTGGATATCTTTAAGCATCAGCGAAGGCAGGAATCGTCAGGTGAGGCGGATGTGTGCGGCAATTGGCTACCCGGTACTTCGATTGATCCGCTATCGGGTAGGCTCGTGGACCATAGATGGGCTTGGAAACGGCCAGTACACTGAGCTTTCAAACTGATATTGGGGGTTAGTACCTGGAAGGTGAGTCCGGCGGCCGGGAAGCCAATGGGGAGGAGGGGAGGGAGAGAGTCTTGTCTCCCCGGCGCCTGACTATGAACTTATTGAAACAGGCAGCCCGTCAACGATTCGTGAAACGGATGTGAACTTTTTGTTAAAGCTATAGCGAATCTATCTGTTTGTCCCAAACGGTTGGATCGGGTCGACGATTCGGGTCTACTTTGTGCTTTTCCGCCTGCTTGTGTTTGAAAGCGTGCATCGCTCGGATCGCCTCAACATAGCGCGCCATCCCCGCTTCCGCCTGCTCGCGGGAACGAAATGGTCCTTCTTCGCCTTCCCGTGTGGAGAACCACCAACTACCGTTCTGATTAAAGAATCGGTTGCCGGTACGGAAGTGGCGGATTTTTTCACTGTCATCTGAATCACGCATTCTGCCACTGTATGCGCACCCACGAGGGAAAGGTGTGATGTATTTCACGTCATCTGAGTTTTACTTTGCCGGCAGAACTCGGCGGTTAAACTGTGATAACACCTTCCAGTACAGGTTGTACCTTACCGCCAACCCGTAAAGGCTCTGCAAGATCCAGATAAAGGCGTGAAGGCCGCGACATTTCCACGCCCTGATCAACTACAACTGATGCAGAACCGCTCACACTGGCGTTTCTGCCGGCGGCTTTAAGGTAGGCGGCAAAACAGGCATTAGCGCTACCGGTAGCGGGGTCTTCCCGTGCATCACCGGCTTCAAAAAACATCCGCGCCGCATAATCAGCGGTGTTGTCGTATGGCTCGCTGCTGAACGCAAAAATACCGTTTACCGCCTTGTCCAACCGTCCGAGCTTGATCATTTCATGCAGCTTATCGATGTTGAATCGCGCAACCTTCAGGGTGGCAAGGTCTTTAACCGGCACCAGCAGGAAACCAGGACCCACAACAGCAGTTGCAACCGTAAAATCCGGGTTCAGATCGCTTTCCAACAGGCCCAGCAGAGCGGCGGCATCACCGGTCGAAACAGGATCTTTGAATTCCACTGAAGGTGGCGTCATCCAGGCAACCCCATCAACAAAATCAACTGGCACCCTGCCCCCGGCTAGGTCCAGAGTAATGGGTCGCTGCCCGGCGGTGAGCACCCAGGCGGTACCCAGTGTCGGGTGACCGGCAAAAGGCAGCTCAGAAGCCGGCGTAAATATCCGCACTTGTGCTTCGTCCGCTGCCTCACGCAGAACAAATGTGGTTTCAGAGAAATTCATCTCCCGCGCGATCAACTGCATTTGGTCATCGCTCAGATCAGCGGCGCCCAGCACAACCGCCAGCTGATTCCCAGCCAGCGGTTTCTCGGCAAACACATCAACCACGGCGATACGCAGTCGCTGAATCACTCGCTTCTCAGCTCAAGCCTAGTGCTCATGTACACGCACAGGCAGGTCGGTTATGCCACGAATGAAACTGGAGTTCAGGTACTTGGCATCCCCCACCACTTCCACTGCAGAAAAACGCTTCATGATTTCTTCCCAGAGAATCATCAACTGCATTTCCGCCAGGCGATTACCCAGACAGCGGTGAATGCCGTAACCGAAGGACAAATGCTGGCGAGCATGGGGGCGATCAATGAGCAGTGTGTTTGGATCAGTTATCCGCTCTTCATCACGGTTGCCTGAGGCGTACCAGATAGCCACTTTGTCCCATTTCTTGATCTGCTTGCCGCGGATTTCAACGTCCTCCATCGCCGTTCTACACATATGTGCCACCGGAGATTGCCAACGAATGATTTCCGGCACCATATTGGGTATCAGGCCAGGATTGTCGCGCAACTTGTCATATTCCTGCGGAAACATGTTGAGTGCCTGCACGCCGCCGGTGATCGAATTACGCGTGGTGTCGTTGCCGCCAACAATCAGCAGCAGTACGTTGCCAAGAAATTCATTGGGCGACATGTTTTTTGTGGATTCGCCGTGGGCCAGGAACGAGATCAGATCTTCACCCGGTTCAGATGCGCTCTTACGTGTTTGCCACACCTCATTGAAATACTCAAAACACTTCCATATTTCGTTAAACCCTTCCGCAGGGGTTTCAAAATAGTCAGGATCTCCGATCCGTTCGACGGTATCGGACCAGTGAATAAGCAGATGTCGATCTTCCTGCGGCACATCAAAGAGTGTTGCCAACATGCGCCCGGTCAGCTCCACAGATACTTCACGTACCCAGTTAAAGCTTTCCCCCCGTGGGACTTCATCGAGGATGTCACCAGCTCTCTGACGGATCAGTTCTCCCAGCGCCGCCAGCCGGGTTGGCGTAAACATCGGCGCCACAACTTTGCGCTGCTCATCGTGCACCGGCTGGTCCGCCATGATGAACATCGGCAGGTGGAACATCGCATCTGGCGGCTCGGCCATAGGTCGACCCCCAAGCCGGATGCCACCGTTCATAATGTCTGAAGAAAACAGATGCTGGTGTGTATCCACATACTTCACGTCGTCATACTTGGTCATCGACCAGTACGGCCCAAACTGGCTGTCCTCGGTCAGGTGCACCGGATCTTCCGCGCGCAGACGATCGAACACGCCCAGCGCTTTATTACTTTCAAACCAGTCACCGTTACCAGGATTCAGTTTCTCAAGCGGCATGGATGCAGCGTCTGCATCGGCAGGTAGTTTCCAGCGCTCGCGGATTTCGCGATTCGAAGTCGCTGTCTCAAAATTAGGTTGTTCGGGTTGATCAGACATTTACGCCTCACCATATGTTTTCAACGCAGCAGAACATACTAAACCCGACAAGCATTGCCTACTGTTGTTGGAAATCGTCGACCAGGCGCGAGTCTGAACCAGATCAGAAATCAGGCAACTGCGTCCTGCCGATCAGGCAGTTTCACCAATAAGCTGACAACGCCAGCCAACAGGAAGGATACAAACCACACCTTGAAAGC
>CBDUMB010000373.1:0-3853 GCA_965368205.1 uncultured Pseudomonadaceae bacterium
CATCCCAGAGAATACAGAAGGCATCACTACCAACGCCGTTATTGTTCGGCTCCACCACAGTCAGGGTTATGGCACTGGCCAGCGCCGCGTCTACCGCATTACCGCCACGCATCAGCGCGGCCAGGCCAGCCTGGGTGGCCAGTGGCTGTGAGGTAGCGACAAGATTCTCCGCAGCGACGGGTGAACGCTGGGAGGCATAAGGTTGGGCCGGGTTATACATCTAAAACTCCAAAACAGATCTGGCCTCAAACGCCGTTGTTTGCGAGGCTTGCAGGCATGAAAGAAAAAAACACTATACCCCTGTTACCCGAACAACCCGATATCCTGCGCGCCCGGCAAAGCTGGCAGTACACTGGCCAGGCGCGACCCGACTTTGCGGAACCCATCCAGCCCGGACAGGAGTCCGTCTGGGATTATCCCCGCCCACCCGCCATCGTGCCCTGCAAAGGCCGCGTCACCGTTTACGCCGGCGACCAGCTCATAGCAGACACAGTCAACGCTGTACGCGTCCTGGAAACCGCCGGCGCACCTACCGTATATATTCCGCCAAGCGATACAAATACGGACCTGCTGGAATACGGCGAATTGACCTCCATCTGCGAATGGAAAGGTGTTGCGCAGACCATCACTGCAGCGGGCATAGTGGATGCCGGCTGGCGTTATGCGCAGATGTTTGCAGATTTCAGCAGCCTGTATCTGTGGCCAAGCTTCTATCCAGGGAAACTCAACTGCCGCATCGACGGTGAAACCGTGCAACCCCAACCCGGCGGATACTATGGCGGATGGGTGACGGCCAACATCACCGGCCCGATTAAAGGTGTGCCGGGCAGCCAGGGCTGGTAGGCGCACTTATGCACAGCTCCATTGGTACAGGACTCATTATTATCGGCGCCGTCCTCATTGTGATAGGACTCGTTGCTAAATCTGGCGTGATCAGCTGGTTTGGCCATCTGCCGGGCGATTTCCATATAAAAACCGAGAACATTCAGTTTTTCTTTCCGCTGGCGTCAATGATTGTGGTGTCAGTTATCCTCTCTCTGCTGATCGCGCTGCTGCGCAGATTTCTTTGACGGCATCCAGAGTTTAGCAAGCCTAATTTGTACATATCTTAGACATCAATCAATTTTCTGGTTTAGAATCCCTTTCGTCCTCGATTAGTCCATAAACTGGAACAGTGATTATGCCGGAAGGCCCCGAAATTCGCCGTGCAGCCCAACGCATTGACAAAGTATTAAACGGCCAGGTTGCCCAGGCTGTGGTTTTTGGACAGCCACACCTGCAATCCTGGGCCCAGACATTCACCGGCGCCCGCGTGCTTGGGGTCAGCAGCCGCAGCAAAGCCATGCTGACTCAATTTGACAATGGCTATACCGTTTATACACACAATCAACTCTACGGCCGCTGGTTTGTGACCCGCCGAGGTTGTACACCCAATACCCAGCGCAGCCTGCGTTTTGCCATCAGCACTGACCGCCACGATGCACTTCTGTATTCAGCATCCGACATTCACGTTCTGGCCGACGACGCCGTGGCCGACCACCCTTATATCGCCAGGCTGGGTCCAGAGGCCCTGGACCCTGATACCAGGTGGCAGATGATCTACGCTCAACTTGTGGCACCTCAATATCGACGCAGACGCCTGTCTGCACTGTATCTGGACCAGAGCTTCCTGGCCGGCATCGGCAACTATCTGCGCACAGAAATTCTGCATGATTGTGGACTGCACCCGGAATGTCGCCCCATGGACCTGAGCCGCAAACAGCTTGGCCAGCTGGCTCGCGCCAGCTTGAAGATTACCCAGCGCGCCTTTGACACCGCCGGCGTGACCAACCTGCCCAGCCGTGTTAAACGCCTGCAGGCTGCTGGCAGCAAACGTTCCGGCTATCGCTTCAGTGCTTTTGCGCGAGCCGGGCGACCCTGTTATACCTGTGGGACACCCATCGAGAGAATCACCGCGGGCTCTCGTCGCCTGTACCTGTGCCCAACCTGCCAACCCAGGAACCCGGAGTAAAACTGTGCCCAAGCCATCGCCTCCATCGGGAACACCCGCGGACCCTGAACAAACCTCCCCCGAGCGCCTCAAGCGCTGGGCGGTCAGCCTTGGCTATGCCGGCGTTATCCCTGTTTACAGCCTGTTGGCAGCCGCGTGGTTGCAGCCGCAACTGCAAACGCTGACAACCCGGGTAGGCACTATTTACGTGGCAACCATTGTCTGCTTTCTAGGCGGTATCCAATGGGGCTTCGCCCTGCACAGCGCCTCTGAACAGGCACGCATTCGACGGATTTTTGTCAGCATTGTGCCCAGCTTATGGGCAATGACAGCGCTGCTGTTACCGGCAAAACTCAGCATCGTTGCGCTGATTGTTGGCCTGGGCATGATCCTGACTTACGAGATCATGGAGCGGGAAGACGACGTCTATCCCGCCTGGTACATCCCCTTACGTATCCGCCTGACAACTCTACTGGTGATCGGTATCGGGGCCTTCGCTCTGCTGCCGGCGGCATAGATGCAAAGTATCGCGATCATCGGCGCAGGTGTGGCGGGCAGCATCGCCGCGCACAGGTTGCGCAGCCTGGGTTATTCAATCACGGTATTTGATAAGAGTCGGGGTGCTGGCGGGCGTATGGCTACGCGCAGATCTACCGCGGGTGAATTTGACCATGGTGCTCGCTACTTCACCGCGCAGACCAATGAATTTGTGCAGACGTTATCCCAGGCGCCCGTGCAAGTCTGGCAGGAAGCTGACAAACACAACAAAGCCAGATGCTATGTTGCCGCACCAAGACAGAATCAGCTGGCTAAATACTGGTTGGATGACACCCCGGCGCAACTGAACTGCAGAATCGATCAACTGCGACATACTTCTGCTGGCTGGCAACTGATCGATGACAAAACGCAAACCTTTGAACATTTTGACGGCGTGTTGCTGGCGATCCCGGCACCCCAGGCACGCGACCTGCTGGACAATTCAGGGTTGGGCGTTCCCGGGTTATTAGCACCAGTCAGCATGGACCCGACCTGGGCTTTGATGTTCAGCCTGGAAAAACCGTTAAAACAGACAACTTATACGGACCTCGACCCCTGCATAAGCTGGCTCGGCGCCAACTTCAGCAAACCCGGTCGCCCCCATCCAACAAACGGCTTTGCCTATGTTGCCCACGCCAGCTGTGACTGGAGTCGAAAACACTTAGAGGATGACGCAGCGGATGTTACTGAGATGATGCGGCAGACATTGACGGACTGTGTTGCTGATTTCTCTGCCCCGATGTTCAGCAGCGCTCACCGCTGGCGGTTTGCGTTAACACAAACACCGCTGGGGCAATCACATCTGGCGCTGGATAACCATCTGATTCTGGCTGGTGATTGGTGTCTCGGCGCAGAGGTTGAGGACGCTTTCACCAGCGGCACCCAGGCAGCGCTACAGATGCATTTGGACCTGGACAGCTGACCGCTGCAACCGGCCCATGCAGAAGCGAGTCTTACGACCCCTCTTCAGTTGGCCGCAACAGCTCAGCCATAAACGGTTTATGCTCGATGACCTCTGCCTCAGTGAGGCCATTCAATTCGTAAGGTAACACCAGCCACTGACTGGTTTTGTGCAGGAAATAATCCGGTTTCGGACCCACCCCTTCATCCTGAGGGCGCCACCAGAGCGTAGCAACGCGAATATCGGTCGGCAAATTACGCTTCAGACCTTTTGCCAACGCATCCACAACCGCCTGGGTGTGCCTGCCACTGCTGAAAACATCATCCACAATCAGCAGCCGGTCTTCTGCATTCAGATTCTCTAACAGATACTGTTTACCGTGGACACGCAACGGCGCTTTCTGGGCAGCCATCCGTTCATATTGC
>CBDUMB010000374.1:0-3845 GCA_965368205.1 uncultured Pseudomonadaceae bacterium
CTTTCGTTGACGGTGTAGAAGGGCAGGCCATACTGGCGGTGTTCATTTTCCTGCCAGCCACTGCCGATGCCCAGCACAACACGTCCGTTAGTAATGTGGTCAAGGGTCGCGGCCATTTTTGCTAATACGGCTGGGTGACGATAAGTGTTGCCGGTCACCAGTGTGCCCAGGCGGACGCGATTGGTCTGAGCACCCAGCGCAGCCAGAGTCACCCATGCTTCAGGCCAGGGCGCGGAAGTATCTTCGGCGTTAGGCATGAAATGGTCCGCGTACCAGACGCCATCCCAGTGGGTATCTTCCGCGTGTTTGGTCAGTGCCTGTACGTCGGTAAACGATTGGCTCGGATTTGGCCAGAAACTAAAGCGCATGGAACACCCTCCCGATGGTGTGACTGGTAATGTGAGTTGCGAAGATCGCGAGATTAACTCAGAGATGTTCGCTTATGTCATGGCATATGGCAAACTCGCTGGCCTGTGAATATTGCCTGTTTAACCATTGTGTTCCACCTTCACGGATGTCAATCCCTGAAGGACAAGCGTCAGCGCCTGGCGGGTCTGCGCGACCGCTTTGGTAAGCAGACCCAGGTGGCTGTGTGTGAATCTGCAGACGCGGACAGTTTGAGTCGCGCGCAGTGGTCTTTTGTCGCAACCGCCGGCGCGAAGAAGGTCATCGAAAAGATATTTGCAGACATCGAAACGTATGTAACGTCGAGTGTAGACGCTGAAGTGGTCGACATCCGTGTGCAATGGCTAAGTTGATCGGAAAGGTTCAGGCTTATGTGTGGTTATTGCCTGTTTTCTTCCTGCTAACCGCCTGTGATGCACCTGAATCAAACGGCGATCAGTACCTGCAACGGCTCAGTGAAGCGTTAGATCGTCCAGTCGTCACTGCAGCAACTGAAACGCTGCAGTACCCGGCTCGCAGAAACCTGCTGCGTCCGATTCCACCTCTGAATATCTCGGTTGCAGAATTTGCCCGTCTGCACGCTTGTGATATGGGCGGGTTGGTGGGCGCACGTAATGGCAGCCTGGCGCGCCTGGCATTCGACAGCCAGCGCCTGCTGTATGAATTAAGCTGGTTGCAGGCCGCTCGGGTCTGCATTGAGCAAGGCCAGGACTGGTTGGCGCCTCTGCTTGAGCAGAAGACCGCGAGCCTGCCAGACCTGCTCTGGAATGCGACTTTCGCGAGCGCAGAGATGAGTCAGGCCATGGGACAAAGTGCAGCCGCGGTGAACCACTCGAGCCAGGCTGATGAGCATTTCCGAATGCTGGCGGACTTGATTGACAGTGGGCTGCGGCAACACCTGCAACCCCTGGAACAACATTTTGAGAACACTCTGCGTCAGCTGACGCTGTCTGCGCGCATTGGCGAGCGGCGACATTACTGGTCAACCTTACGTGCCCAGCTGGACGCCGCGTCGGGTGCGTTAACGCGAAGGGAGCCAGCGGTATGTCTGTCAGGTCTGCCAAACGATCGTAGCCGACGTTTGCTGGCGGTCTTTCAGCGTTATTATGTCGGCTTGTGGCAAGTGGAATTTGCGCGCCTGCTCAGTGCAGATGAGTCCTGGCTGACGGCGTTGGCACGCAGTGTGGATTTGCTCCAAACTGCAACTCCGCTTGAGTTTTCAAGCTGGTACAACGCCACTTTGAACAGTCATGAGATGAACAGCGAATGGCAGCGCACGAGACAGGCAGTGACTGATCATGTAAAAGCCTGGCAGGGTTTATTTGAGCAATGTGGTATTGATGTGGCGACCTTAAGAGGAACGACTTAAATGTCTTTGGTGATGGTTGTAATTGTGGCCGCGGGGGTGTTTTTCTACGTCAAAGGGACTCGGGCTGCCCGTCAGCAGTGGCTGCAGAAAATTGACCTGCCTGGTCAGTGGCAGGCCCAGTATGACACCGCAGATAATGGAGAAACACGAACGCAAACGCTGTCTCTACAGGGTCAGCTTGATGCGGGCAACTTTGTTCTGCAGGCGGACGAAAACAGCTGGCGTGGTCAGTGGCAGTTGCGTGGTCATATGCTGCATTTACAGGGTGAAGGCCGTGCTCAAAAACTGGATCTGCACTTTTTTGGTCCGGGCAGCATAGGGTTAGAAGACACAACCGGTGTGCGAAGACTGTACACGCGAGAGCTTAACAATGTCGTGCCGCTGCGTGGTCCTGGCACCCCAAGTCAGCGGCAGCAGCCATGAGTTCGAGCAATGCCCAGCGGCGTCGAAAAAACTGGATTCTGATTGTTGCGGTGTTGGTCATCATGATAATGGGCACGTTGTCAGGCCAGCCTGATCGCCTGCCAACACCTTACTTTGATGTTGCCCGCCCCATGGTGATCGCTCATCAGGGCGGTAATCTGCTGCGTCCGGGAAATACTCTGCTGGCTTTTGATCATGCCATGGCTCTGGGCGTTGATGTGTTGGAGATGGATGTGCATCTCAGCGCTGATGATCAGCTGGTGGTGATTCATGATGCCACCGTCGAGCGGACCACAAATGGTCGAGGCGCGGTTAACGATATGAATCTGGCGGAGCTTCAATTGTTGGATGCGGGTTACCACTGGCCTTTTTCGGACACTGAATACCCTTACCGGGCACAAGGTGTTTTTATTCCTTCTTTTAAACAGGTGTTAGATCGCTATCCTGCACAACGTCTTGTGGTTGAGCTGAAAGAAGATAATCCCAGGCTTGCTCAGGCACTGTGCGATGCGCTGACCGCATCCGGGCGAGAAAGCCTGACGCTTGTGGCGTCATTCCACAAAACTGCGATGAATCACTTTCGTGATGTTTGCCCGGCAACAGCCACCAGCGCATCCAGCGATGAAGTGCGCTGGTTTGTCATTGCGTCGAAGCTCTACCTGGGAGGCTTGTTCCATGCGCCAGCGCTTGCTTTGCAGGTGCCGAAAGAACGGGACGGAGTGCCACTGTTGTCAAAAGACTTTCTAGATAAGGCTGATGCCGTCAATCTACATGTCGATTATTGGACGCTGAACAGTGTGTCGGATTTGCGCAGCGCGATTGCAGCAGGTGCTCACGGCGTCATTACGGATCGCCCGGATCTGATGCTGGATGAACTAGGCCGCTTATAAAGCCGGACTACTGAGGTGTATTGCGACGGTCCGGGATGTCCGGATTACGCCGCGGAAGAGGATCTTCAAGCAACCGATCATCATTGCGACGATCATTTTTCTTATCTCGCCGGTCTTTGCGTCCATTGCGGCGTTCCGGGCCATTGAATGCAGACATGTAGGTGCCTTTCGGAGCGATCTGAGTCGTAAAACTTGTGCAAAACAATAGCACATTCGGCTCGATCTCTCACCGTAGTTGCGTACAATGCGCGGCCTCAAAAGTTTCCAAGCGGCGCGTTTTACTGGTGGCAACACAATCACCTCTCTCTCTTTTTGACCAGGTTCTGTCGCGCCTGCTGCTGCTTCTGCCAAGTCCAGAGGCAGTAGACTGGTCAACAACACATGCTGCGTTATGGCAGCGCGTAAAAGGCCACGGTGCATTTGTGGCCCACGGCCAGCTTGACACCATTTCATTGGATGAACTTTTACATATAGATGATCAACGCGCGCAGCTGGTGCGTAATACCGAGCAGTTCCTGGCCGGGTTGCCAGCTAACAATGCCCTTTTGTGGGGTGCCCGGGGAACCGGGAAAAGTTCGCTGGTACATGCGCTGCTGAATAGTTTTGCAGGTGCGGGCCTGCGTCTTGTTGAGTTACACAAAGATAATCTTGGTGACCTGAGTCAGGTGGTTGCAGACGTCGCGGACCAGCCTTATCGATATATTATTTTCTGCGACGATCTGTCGTTTGATGCCGACGATGCCAGTTATAAGTCGCGG
>CBDUMB010000375.1:0-3834 GCA_965368205.1 uncultured Pseudomonadaceae bacterium
CATTTCGCTTTCAGGATATCCTCAACCTGACGGCAGTAGAGACCGCTCAAACATTTGGCCTGGCGATGGGACTCAGCGCCGCCGCCTCCCTGGGTAGCCAGCTGTTCCTGATGCAGCGATTCAACCTTGCACCTTTTCAGTGGCTGCGCATCGCCCTGCCTATTCTCATCGTGGCGTTCGGCTGTATGGCCATTGCTGACAGTAAAGCCCTGTTGATGGGCGCGATGGTCCTACAGGGCGCTGGCATGGGGCTTGCCGGTCCTGCCTTTATGGCCGGCGCCTCTCTGGCGGTTACTGCCGAAGAACAAGGGGCTGTGGCAGGCGTGGCGGGATCCTGCGGGCCACTTGGGTTTACCATAGGTCCACTGCTGGGTGGCTTCTTCTATCAATACGAGCCTGCCCTGCCTTACTGGATTACGTTTTTCATCTATATTCCCCTGTTCTTCTTTGTCGTCTGGGCCAATCGAAAACTGACGCGACCCACACACTGACGTCCATGCAGCCGCAGAAACAACACTGCTGGAAATGATGCGGGACACCAGTATGATCCAGTCTTTCATCTCATTGGAATTTTGCTCATGTCAGATACATCCCCCTGCTCAGATGTACAGACCAGACCATCAACTTTTGTAAAACACCTGACACTCATGGCACTGCCACTGAGCCTGCTGGTCCCGACCCATGTATTTGGGCATGGCGCTGCAAGCGCACCCGCGACGGAGGGTGATCCTGCTGCGTTGATACAGGCTGAAGCGCGCAAGATCATCTTTCCAGATACAGCCAGACACAAAACTCTGGTGGTAGACCTGCACACCCATACAGTATTTTCAGACGGTCACGTATGGCCAAAAATACGCGTTGGCGAGGCATTGCGGGATGGTCTGGATGCCATGGCGGTGACAGAACACCTGGAGTACCAGCCCCATATTGCCGATATTCCCCACCCGGATAGAAACCGTGCTTATATAGAAACCGTCGCTGCCGCGGAAGGCTCGGATCTGATGGTCATTGCCGGATCTGAAATTACCCGGGGCGACCCGGCCGGACATATCAACGCTATTTTCATAAATGACGCTAACGCGCTGTTTAAAGTGACAACGCCGACTGCGGACCCAACAGATGTCCGTGCTTTCTACGAAGCAACCGATGCCTGGCCGGCACAGAATGCCGTGAACGCCGCCGCGGAACAGGGCGCATTCATGTTCTGGAACCACCCCTACTGGACGGTGCAGAGCCCTGACGGCATTGCTCGGATGAATGATTTCCATGCTGCCAACCTTGAAGCCGGTAAGTTGCACGGCATTGAGGTGGCAAACGGCAAAGACTATTCCGCCGAGGCCCACGCCATTGCCCTGGAACACGGTCTGACGTTAATTGGTGTGTCTGATATTCATGACCTGATCGATTGGGACTATGCGCCACATAACGGTGGCCACCGCCCGGTTAACCTGGTGCTGGCCACCGAACGGACACCTGCCGCTTTACGCTCTGCTTTATTTGCCGGACGGACCCTGGTGTGGTTTAAAAATCTGCTGATCGCCCGCGAACCTGAAATGACCGCGATGCTAAATGCCTCTCTGCAGGTAACCGAGGCTAAATATCAACCCAATACTCAGGTTCTGGAAGTGAGCATCCACAACCATTCTGATGCCAGCTTTGATCTGCGCAACCAGACCGACATGACGTTTATGGACCACGCAAACCGAATTTCCATTGCGCCCCATGCCACCACTACGTTCTCCGTTAAACCCGGCGAAGCGGCAACCAGCCTGGCGCTCACCTTCGAAGTGGAGAACGCGCTCCTGACGCCCACCAGCCACCCAAGCATTACCTTTAATGTGATGCCTGAAGTCCAATAGTTGACTGAAATCAGACACTTGCAAGACATTTGTGGAACAGCTTACCGACTTCAACGGCACCTTTGTGCCGCTGCTGCCGGTTTGATACTGAGTGTTGCAGGTTGTGGTACAGAGCAACCTGTCGACCGCAACAGCGGTGCGCAGAGTTTGGTCTCGGGCACCCTGCCCCCAACCGAACGCGATGTTACAGACCACAGCTACTGGCAGGCTGAAGGCCTCACGCCCCATCGGGTGGACAGTGCGGACAGCCGCTTACTGGTACTGGAACTTGATCCCACCCATTTCGAACCGGCAATTGTCGCTGCACCCCAGAATGGCATAGCAGCCATTGATGCGCTGCGAGCGAACGACTATCGGGTAATCATTGGCAGTGGGTTTGTTTCAGAGTTGAACAGCCTGGCGCCCGTGGGCCTCCTGCAGATTGACGGCCAGACCCTTAATCCGGTGCAGGGCTACGGCTATACACGCATTCTGGGTATTAATGATGGCGGTATCGGTGTGGTACATCGCAATGACTACCAGCGCGCGTTGTTTCACAGCGCCATACAGGCAGGTCCTGGCATCGTCGAAAACGCCCAACTGGACATATCAGAGAAAGATCTGCAACGACCCAAATACTTCCGCAGTTTTGTTGGCCTGTGTGCACAACGATGGCTGTTGGGTGTGAGTTTAGAACCGACCCATCTGCGTACCCTGGGACAGGCGATGGTTGAGTACGCCCAGACGCAGAACTGGCAATGCGAAGACCTCGTCAATCTGGCCGGTGACCGCCAGGCTGTGCTGATGCTGCGTACCCGCAGCGGCGAGCTGCTTTATCACGGTGATCCGGACACCTACAAAGTGAGCCTGTTGGGGTTCCACTAGCCGGGCTCTATTTCTCCGCTGGTGTTTATTTATCTCCCGGCAAAAGGGCTGACAGAAACTGTTCATGCGCAGCAACACGTTCCGGGTCCGGCTCTCCAAACGCGTCTAACATCGCCGACATACGTTGTGCTGTGGCTTCTTTCATTTCCGGATGTGGAAACAGATACAGCTCATTGTCTTTGATGCCTTGTACCACCATATCTGCGACGTCTGCCGCATCGATACCCGTATTCATCGCCAGGTTCATTATCTCACTGTGCGCTTCAGCCGCCGCTACGCTGTCGGGTTGCGTGACATCAAATGCCGTCGGGCGATTCCGCTCACTTTCAAGGATTTTGGTGCGCACCATACCGGGACACAACACCGACACGCCAATTCCGTGGGGTTCCAGATCAGCACGCAGAGATTCTGACAGGCCAACAACCGCGAACTTGCTGGCATTGTAAATGCCCAGACCGGGAGAGGTGGTTACCCCTGCCATCGATGCAGTATTGACAATATGCCCCCCTTCGCCATGCTGTTGGATGCGCTTTACCAGAGTCTGAAGCCCATTCACAACCCCACCGACGTTAACCCCCATGATCCAGTCCCAATCTTCGTATGTTGCTGCATCCATGCTGCCACCTCGATAGACACCGGCGTTGTTACACACCACATGAATGGATCCGAGCTCGGCCTCAACCTGATCAGCAACTGCTTTGAATTGTTCTCGATTTGTGACGTCCAGTTGCAGAGCCAGTACCTGCGCATTACTGCCCGCCAATTCTGTACGTGCGGTCTGCAAAGCTTTTTCATCAACATCTACTATGGCCACGTTCATGCCTTCATGCAGAAATGCTTTGGCCATGGCCAGACCAATACCACTGGCACCGCCGGTAATGAAGGCGTTCTTGCCTGCGAGATCTTTCATGTTATTCCCCTGATTATTCGTGTTCTGTTTATTCGACTGCTGTCTTATTTAGCACGGCGGTTCGGCATCAGCTTGCCATACGTCAATACACGCCAGAGCCATTCCACCGGACCAAAACGAAAACGTTTCAGCCACCAGGGACTGAGCCATAGCTGCAGCACCCATATGGCAAATACAACCCCATAAAGTTGCGCGCGAGAC
>CBDUMB010000376.1:0-3821 GCA_965368205.1 uncultured Pseudomonadaceae bacterium
AAATAAGATCACACATTAGATTTGTTAGATACTACGGTCATGGTGGTCATATTTACACTGTTGATCGTTCTATTGTTAGCTTATGGTTAGAACTCTGAAGGACGAGTGCTCTAAGGGTCTGGATGTGATTTGAAGTTCCTGTGAAATCCTGATTCCCTCATCGGGTACTCGCTATTTAAGGAGTGCGTGGTCTTCAGGTAAATTACGCATGTGCCATAACACCAATCGATGCCTAATGGACTTCTGCGAAACCTGGTCTTCTGGAAGAGGGGTCAGCAGTTTGTCGTGGATCAACAACCGATAGATGTACAACGCTTTGTCGTTGAGAGAATCACCTGGATCAAATTCAACCACACCTCGCTCTTCGCCGTATTTGGTCCCTGCCGCCACAGCTGCTTTGAACAAGGCTGCTTCATTTTTGATTTGTTTCATCTATCCATTATCCCTTTGAGATGTGGGACGACTGCGCGCACTAAACTGCTCGTACCCTATGCCTGCAAGTCTACCGGAAAGAGTGTTCGATTACGGGGCGATCGTTTATGTGGCTGGAAGTTGGCTTCTTATCTGGGCTACCATCGTGATCTACAAATCAGGGGGGATGATCATGGGCTTGCACGCAAAGCAATACAGATTTCTACTCGGTCTCTTTCTCATCGGTATATGCAGTACTCCGATATTCGCTGACGATATAGCACGCACAGCCAGCGGCGTACCGGATCTCTCAGGTACCTATGATGGAGCAACCCTGACGCCGCTGACGCGTCCTCCCGAATTCGGCGACAATCTTTATCTGGCTCCGGAAGATGCTGAGAAGCTGTCCAAAAGAGCAGCGGCCGCGCTGGCTGCAGCAAATTCGGAAAGTGATCCGAATCGCACAGCGCCACCGGCGGGAGGAGATGGCTCTGGCGGTGCAGCGGGCAACGTTGGTGGCTACAATGCCTTCTGGATCGATCGCGGCACAGACGCATTGTTGGTAGACGGCAAGTTCCGTACCTCTGTAATTGTCGACCCACCAAATGGTCAGTTTCCGCCCTTAACCCCGAAAGGCCAGATGCAGATGGCTACTCTGTACGGTGACGTGACGCGCGAAAATGAAGGGGTCGCCTGGTGGCTGGATCAGGAAGGACCTGGGCCTTATGACAATATGGAACAGCGAAATACTGCAGAACGATGTTTGATGGGTTTCAGTGGCGCCGCACCATCGATACCAAGCCTGTACAACAATTTTAAGCGTATCGTGCAGACGGATGACTACGTCATGATTCAGCTGGAGATGATTCACGATGCCCGAATAGTCCGCCTTAACGGTGCTCACCCACCTGCCCATGTCACCAGCTGGCTGGGTGATTCAATTGGCTCTTGGGAAGGTGATACTCTGGTTGTGGACACCACAAACTTCAATGATCAGGGTGCCGGCTTTTTCACCGGTGGTTCTAGCATGCATCTGGTAGAGCACCTGACGTTACAAGCAGATGGGAACATCCTATATCGGTTTACCGTTTCAGATCCGACCGTTTGGCAGGCGCCGTGGACAGGCGAATATATGTGGCGCGCCAGTGACCAACGTGTCTATGAATACGCCTGTCACGAAGGCAATTATGCACTGGGTAATATCATGCGCGGGGCGCGATTACTGGAGCAGGACATTGAAGTAGCGGGTGCTGGTGAGGAATGAGAAGCTCATTGCTTTTATATATACTGCGCGGCCTGCAAGGCCAGCGGAAGATCGGCAACCATGGCCGTATCCTGCACTTATTTAGAATTCACAACTGCATACCAAGAATAGCGAGCATTCATGACATCAGTATTTAGGTTTTTCAGAATTGTTGTTGCGTCAGGCTTGTTGATCCTGTCATCCGCAGCCACAGCTATAGACTGGCCTCAGGAGGTCACCACCGAAGAAGGCACCATTGTTGTGTATCAGCCACAGCCAGAGAGTCTGCAGGGCAATACATTAAAGGGGCGTGCCGCCATGTCGCTGGAGCTGAAAGACCGTAAGGATCCGATATTTGGCGCTTTCTGGTTTGAGGCGAAAATCGACAACGATACAGATGCAGGTGTCGCGACGATACGCGACCTGAAAGTAACGGATGTTCGCTGGCCCGAATCAACCGATGCTAACGAGCAACGTTTCACAACCGTGGTCGAAGCGTCTCTACCGCAGAGTGGTTTTGAGATATCTACCGAAAGGCTTTCCGCAAGCCTCGCAACCGCTGAGACTGTTCAGCGAAGCCTTGAAGACCTGAAAAACGATCCACCGGCAATCCTTTTTTCTGAAGAGCTGGCAGTGCTGCTCATGTATGACGGTGAGCCACGTTATGCCGATATTGAAAACAGTCCGTACGAGCGTGTGCTCAACACACCTTTTGCTGTTGTACGTAAACAGGGCAGCAAAGATTACTACCTGAGCAGTGGTAAGTACTGGTATACCGCAAAAACTGCCCTGGGTCCCTGGACACAAACAAACTCTCCGCCGAAGGATCTTGAGCAGATGCTGGCTGAGGCTGCGCAGGATGTGACTGCATCCCCGGACAAAGCGCCAGCGATTGTCGCTGCAGATGAGCCCACAGAACTGGTCGTAACCTCTGGTAAACCCGACTGGCAGTCATTACCTGGTGGTGATTTGTTGTACGTGAAGAACACTGAAACCGCCTGGCTGCGCGAGCTCTCTACCAACAATATGTATTTGCTGCTATCGGGTCGCTGGTACCGAAGCAAATCCCAATCGGGTCCGTGGACATTTGTGCGTTCTGATGAGTTACCACAAAGTTTTGCGCAGATTCCTCCTGAATCCGATATAGGTGGCCTGCGGGTATCCGTAGCGGGAACAGAAGAGGCCAACGATGCGATGCTGGATGCGCAGATCCCTGAAACCGCGGCGATAGAGCGAAGTAAAGCCAGCTTAACCGTGGAATATGATGGCCAGCCGAAGTTTGAGAAAATCAAAGGAACTGAGGTCAGCTACGCAATCAACACGGCAGCCCAGGTTCTGCGAATTGATAACCGTTATTACGCGGTCGACAACGGCGTGTGGTTTGACTCAAGCAGTGCAACCGGTCCGTGGGCAGTCTCTGACTCTATTCCCAGCGAAGAGATTCAGCAGATACCACCAAGCTCGCCGGTTTATAACACCACCCACGTACACATTTATCAGTCCACACCGCAAGTTGTCTATGTAGGGTATACCCCTGGATACATGTGGTCTTACCCATACTATGGCGTGCCCGTATACGGTACGGGTTGGTATTACCGACCTTACTATGGTCGTTACTACTATCCGCGCCCGCCGACCTGGGGCATGCACGTTGGCTACAATCCCTGGACGGGTTGGAACGTTGGTGTCAGCTGGTCCAACGGGTTCTTCAGCATGGGCGTCGCTTGGGGCGGTGGCTACGGTGGTGGCTATTATCCGGGACGTTGTTGCGGTGGTTATTATGGCGGTGGCTATCGTGGTGGTTTTCATGGCGGCAACACCATTATCAATACCGGCGACATCAACATTGGTAACAACGTCAATATTGGTAATCGCACCAAGGTGAAAAACAATCTGCAAAGGAACAACAACATCAATTTAGATCGATCGCGAAGCAATATTTACAATCGTGACGGAAATCGAACGCGCAACGCTGACCGAGCCGTGGCACAAGGTAAGTTGAAACAGGCACGCCCAGCAACAACACGCCCAAACAACGTTTTTGCAGATAAGAATGGCAATATTGCGCGGCGCAATAATGATACCTGGGAGAGGCGCAGCAACGGTCAGTGGACACCAGAGCGAACTATCCCCAGCACCAGACCTGCCCAGACAAGACCTGCTCAGA
>CBDUMB010000377.1:0-3817 GCA_965368205.1 uncultured Pseudomonadaceae bacterium
AGGGCCACACAAGGCATGAGCGATCTCGTGCAGTATCGTGCTGCGTATATCTGTCAGATCGTTCTGCGCGATGTAGTGTTTAGAGAGCGTGATCTCCCTGCTCTGAAAGTGGCAGGCGCCGAGACGCTGGCGAGCATGATCCAAACGGAAGCGCCATTGCGCCAGGCCGTGTACCTGCATGAGCTCAAGTGCCATCTGGCGCACGTTCTGCTCGTGGACGTTCATGTCAGGAAAATCTGTTACCAGTGCTGACGACTGGCTATTGAACTGGCAGTGGTGAAAATTTCGTTGCGCAACTGACCGAGGCGCGCGTTAGCGTTGTTGAATTTCAACGGGTGTTCCTCCTCCCAGTGCCGGGCAATGACCACATCAGAAAAAGTATCTTCGCCACCGTAGCAGCCCAGGATGAATGTAGCACCAGCCAGCTTGTTCTCATCAACCTGCTTCAAACCGCGTTTAATGTAGGCCACCCAGAAGCGATCTTCGCTTTCTTCGAGCAGGCTGATGAGTTGGTTCAGCTGTTGTGATAACGCTGCAAATTGTCCGTTCAGGGAGGTTGCCATCAGGATGAGTGGCGCCGACTAGGACGGGTCGACGTTGGCAATGTAACCAACGTCAGGCGGCGTCTGGCCGGCAAGCAGCTTGCTGTAGAGTTTGCCAACCGCCTCTTCACCGCGACAATTCTGCACGGTGACCCAGTGGCCGACTTTGCCAGTGAATGCCTGCCAGCCCGCGTCGAACTTATTTTCCAGCCCCCCTGGGCCCCATTGTGCGCTGCGCTCCTTGATATGATTGGGAGCAAAGAACAGCTCGGGTTTGGGCCCTGCCATATCTTGTGCGCCGCTTCTTTCGCTCCAGTGCGTCGCGCCTACCAGGCAGCTGTAACGCAGCGCGGTGTCAAAGTGATTATGCACCGCAGCCAACGTGCTGCCGTTGCCAGCCATGTCAACAATGACACTGTCGGTGCCGGCATCCAGTGTGGCTATGCTGTCGTAGGGGACCACTTCGTCGTAGACACCCAGGCCGTTCACAAAATCGACATTGCCGGTTGATGTGAGGCCAACCACTTTGATGCCCTCGCGCTGAGCAAGCATGAAAGCCAGGCCGAAAGAGGTTTTGCTGGATGCGCTGGTGAGAATGATCTGCCGCGCGCCAAAAAACTCGTTATGTGCGAGAAAATCATCGAGCAGCCAGGAGGTCATGAATAACGGCCGGTACAGCATCTGCAGCGCATCGGCGTCAGCATCGGGTGGGTTGTTTACGCGCAGCAGCTGGTTGTAAACCGGTGCCAGACCGGCGCGATGCGCGGAACCGTCTATCAGCTGTTTGTCGCTTACGCGTTCTGCCTGAATAATCAGCTGTGTGCCCATGGGAAGATAGCCATAGACCCGGTCACCTGTAGCAACGTCCGGATGCTTGGATGCGCTGACGTGGGCAAACCCCCATACAGGTATGCGTCCACAGTTCTCCTGCGCTGGAAAAAACTGCCAGTAACCCATGCTGTCGCCGGCGACCGCATAAGTAATATTGTTGGCAGTCAAGGCGAAGTTCTCAACTTCCAGTAAAACCTGACCGTCGAGTAAGTCTGCCGCAGCCAACCTTGGGCTGTGTTCAAATTTGAACGTGCTGAGGTCGTTTTTTGCAACCAGCATCTGAGTGTTCTGAGGGGCGGAAGTGTTCATGTAGAGCCTTTAGTTGTGTTTGATGCGCTTGATGACAGCTTGTGCAAATTCTGCTGTGCCCAGGTTGCCGCCCAGGTCGCGAGTCTTTTCGCCGGCTTGCAAGGCTTCGTCATAGGCCTCGCGAATGCGGGCGGCCACGTCCAGCAGGCTATTGTCTTCGGTGGTCTCGGCAAGATAATTCAACATCATTACAGCCGACATCAATAACGCCAGTGGGTTCGCAACGTTCTCGCCCGCAATGTCTGGTGCAGAGCCATGCACAGCTTCGAAAATAGCTTCTTTTTCACCGTAGTTTGCGCCGGGTACGACACCCAGGCCACCCACCAGGCCGGCACACAGGTCGCTGATCACATCGCCGTACAGGTTTTCGAGTAACAGGACATCAAACTGGGAAGGGTCCTGCACAAGTCGCATGCAGCCCGCGTCGATGATGGCGCTGGTATATTCTATGTTCGGATAATCGTGACGGTGGGTGTATTCCGCACTGCGTAAAAACAGACCATCGGTCATTTTCATGATGTTGGCTTTGTGGAAGACCGTGATTTTTTCGCGCTGGCGTTGGGTGGCAAAACGAAACGCCCATTTTGCAATGCGTTCACAACCATTTTCCGTTGCCACTTTCATGCTCATCACAACGCCGGGTGTGACTTCGTTCTCTACACCACTGTACAAGCCTTCCGTGTTTTCCCGGATGATGATCAGGTCCACATCTTCGTAGCGGGTTTTAACCCCGGGTAAGCTGCGCACCGGACGCACTGCCGCATACAAATCGAAGGTTTTGCGCAGCTGTACGTTAACCGATGAGAAACCTTCTCCTACTGGTGTGGTGCAGGGACCTTTGAGGGCAACGCCATGGTGCTCAATGGCCTCAAGGGTGTCGGCAGGCAGCACTTCACCGCTTGCCTCCAGCGCTGTGATACCGGCCTGACGGCGTACCCATTCGATTTGTGCGCCTGCAGCCTCCAGCACCGCAAGCACGGCGTCTGTGATTTCCGGACCAATACCATCGCCAGGAATCAGTACTACTGTGTGCACCGCCATGAAAGTTTCCCTTTTAAGTCTGTTGTCAATTGCTGCCTATTATCCGTGATCCTGGCTGGTAAACCTAGGGGGAGGCTGGCTTTGGCTCTCCCTCAAACACCGGCCGCAGCTTTTCGAACTCGTCTGTCAGATAACTGGTGAACGCACGAAAGCGCTGCAGTCGTCGCAGTCGTGGGTGGTAAAGCAGCCATAGCTCTGTGAAACCCTCTGAGCGGGGTTCGCCGATGCGGGTCAGGCGATGATCTGCTTCGGCGACATAGCAGGGCAGCACGGCAACCGCTTTGCTGGCCGCGACATATTCGCGAATAAAATCTGTCGAGTTGCTGTGTAGTGCGGCCTGTGATCTGGCATTCAGGGTTGTCTCCAGCCACGTGGTCATGCTGTCGGAACTGAACAGCTTACTGCCGGTGGCAGACTGTAGAGAAACCACATCGACGACAGACTGCCCCTGCAGTGCCGGGGCCGCATCTGCGGAGGCATAAATGCCAACCATGGGTTTAAGCAATTTGCGCCCGACCAGGTTTTCCGGAGGTTTAGAGGTCAGGCGCAGTGCCACGTCTGCCTCCATCATTTCCAGGTCTTCCGATGCGTTGGTGGCGCTGACTTCCAACAGAATCTCAGGGTGAAGGGTGCTGAAGTGGGCTAACTGGCTGGCGATAAGATTGCCGATGGCAGGCGTGACAGTGACACGTATAGCTCCGGCCAGCTGCTGATCTCTACCAAAAACCCGCCGCTGCAGGCTTTGAAATTCGCCGTCAATGATCTCTGCAGTGGCGGCAGCCTCGCGCCCCGCGTCGGTGAGGACCAGGTCTCTGCCCATGCGTTCGACCAGTTTGGTGCCCAACGCCGCTTCCAGCTGATTAATGCGTCGTGCCACGGTAGTGCGATTCACATTGATCGCCTCTGCAGCACTGGGTAGGGAGCCATGTTTTGCAAGCGCGTACAGGTGGTGAAGGTCGTTCCAATCAAGCATGTAGCCCCCAATTGAGTGGTTTTGCGGTGAGTAAAATCGCGCTCACTGGACTTTTGTTAGACAATTTTTGAGATTTACTGGCCACTGGTCCGGCGTCTGTGTATCTTGCCGTCGCGAGTAT
>CBDUMB010000378.1:0-3798 GCA_965368205.1 uncultured Pseudomonadaceae bacterium
ACCTCGCGCAAACCTCAGACCACTCGACAGAACATGCTGGGTGTCGATACTCAAGGCAGGTATCAGGCGATTTACATGGATACGCCAGGTATCCATCGAAACACGGAAAAGGCCCTTAATCGGTATATGGTTGCTAACGCAACGGCGGCACTGCGTGATGTTGATCTGCGTGTCATGCTGATCGAGGCGGGGAAGTGGAAAGACGAAGATGCGCATGTGCTGGAAATGCTGCGCCATGCAGATGCTGTCAATATTGCTGTTATCAGTAAAGTTGATCTGCTCGACAATAAAAACCTGCTTCTGCCGGAAATTGAGCGGATCAATGCCTTTGGTGTATTCAGCGAAATTATTCCGCTCAGTGCGCTACGCAATGAAGGCGTTGAGCATTTCAGAGAGCAGGTTTTTTCACGCCTTCCCCCCGGCCCACATTTATTTTCTGCTGATGAAATTACCGACCAGACCGAAAGGCGTCTGGTGGAAGAAATAGTCCGGGAAAAACTGATGCGCCAGTTGGGTGACGAAATACCTCACAGCGCAGCGGTTGTGGTGGAGCGTTTTGTCAGCTCAGAGAAGATCACCGAAATTCATGCAGACATTTATGTTGAGCGTGATGGCCAGAAAGCCATAGTGATTGGTAAACAGGGTGCACGTTTGAAGTTGATTGGTCAGGAAGCGCGCAAGGACATCGAGCGCATGCTGGACAGCAAAGTCATGCTGCATCTCTTTGTAAAAGTCAAAAAGGGCTGTACTAACAATAACAAACTGATGAACCGACTAGGGTACCAGTAGCCTTGCGCGAGAGTGATTTAGCAGCGCTGGTACTGCATGTCAGGCCTTATCAGGAAACCAGCGGTATGGTGCAGTTTTTTACCCGCGAGCAAGGCCGGCTGGTGGGCGTCAAGAAAGGTATGCGGCGCGGCCGCAATCCAGTATCTATTCAACCTTTTACTTACGGACGTTTATCCTACGTCGGCCGTTCAAACCTGGTGACTATTACACAATACGACGCGGTGGGACGTTATGACCTGCACGGGGATAATCTCAGCGCCGGTTTCTATGTTTTAGAGCTGCTCACCCGATGTCTTTCTGAGCGCCAAGCGGAACCTGAACTGTTTGCAGCGGCGACTACCGTTTTAGACGCTCTGCAGTCCGCCGCAGCGTTGGCGCCGACTTTGCGCAGGTTTGAGGCTGTACTGCTCAGTGAGCTGGGGTACGGCATCGATTATATGCATGAGGCGGGTGATGGACGCGCGATTGTTGCTGATGGACGCTACCGATGGGTGGCAGGGCAGGGTTTTCAGCGCATCGAAACACACGCAATTGGCGCCGTTGATGATTTGCCTGGTTGGGTCCTGCACGCACTCAGTAAGCAGGATTACAGCCGGCCGGAAACGCTGCGTGGCGCAAAACACCTGTATCAGAAAGCCTTGGCACCTATGCTGGGCTCGGCGCCATTGATCAGTCGCGAGATGGTTCGCGCAGCACCAGTGGGGACATTGCGTAATGTCTAATAAACCCGCTGAACTGATTCTCAAGGTTGAGCGTCTTACCTTAGAGGGCCTTGGTGAGACGGTTATTCCTAACAACGAAGGCGCGCCGCCCAGAACCGTGCTGATGCGTAACGCTCTGCCTGGTGAAACAGTAAACGTACGGGTGCTGAAGCGCCGCAAGGGTATCTGGTATGCGGAATCCGCCTCTGCTGGTGAGCCAGCCAGTGCTATGCGCAGCAAGTCTGCTTGCGAGCATTTCCCAAGATGTGGTGGTTGCAGCCTGCACCATATGCAGGAGCAGGATGCCCTGCGGTTGAAACAGTCGCAATTGCAGCAGGCCCTGGCAGAGCACAATATTAAACCTGAGCGCTGGCAGAAACCGGTGCGTATAAATCGCTTAGGCTATCGGCGCAAAGCTCGTCTTGGCGTACGTTGTGTGGGTGAACACGTTTTTGTGGGCTTCCGCGAATCTTTCAGTAATCGGGTCGCGCGTTTAGATAGCTGCCCGGTGCTGACAACCCAGTTGTCCGCATTGATTACGCCGTTACGCAGCCTGATTGCGCAACTCAGCGTAGCAACAAAAATTCCGCAGATTGAATTTGCGCAAGGTGATGGCCCGGCCGTGCTGATGGTCCGACATCTAGTGCCGTTGTCCGCCGAAGACTTATTTCTCTGGCGGAATTTTGAGCAACAGCATGCCGTGACTGTTCTATTGCAAAGCGGCGGTTACGAAACTTTGCAGACACTTGATGGGCAGCCCCCGGAGCGTCTGGGCTATCAACTGCCCAACTGGGGCCTGCATATGCAGTTCATGCCGCAACAGTTCACTCAGGTGAATCTTGAAATGAATCAGGTGCTGATACGTTATGTGCTGGCCCTGTTAGGTGATCTTAAAGGCCGGAAGGTTGCAGATTTATTCTGTGGGGTAGGTAACTTTACCCTGCCGCTGGCCCGTCAGGGCGCGCAGGTCTGGGGATATGAAGTGGCCGCGGATGCAGTGATTATGGCTCAGGCAAACGCACAGCGTAATGGGCTCGCTGAGCAGGTAAATTTTGCCGCGCTGGATTTGTATACAGATACTGAGGCCGCGGCGCTGCCCGTGAAGGTTGATGCGTTAGTCCTGGATCCGCCGCGCAGCGGCGCGGGGCCAAATCTGCCTCGCTGGCTGGCAGATTTTCAAGGTGACAAGGTCGTTTATGTCTCCTGCAACCCAAAAACATTTGCGACTGATGCTGTGCATCTGCAGGCAGCGGGCTTCGTGCTGCAAACGGTAGGTATTTTTGACATGTTTCCGAACACGACACACGTAGAAACCATCGGCTGTTTCCAACGGGCAGGCACAGGGGTGTCTGCGGGTGGTTAAAGTTCGTAAATCGCTGCCGCGTACGCCGCAGGGTGAGGTGAATATACCTTTATGGGTTGATCAATTGTGTGATGCCCACGAACAGCTCTCTTTCGACGCAATCGAAGAGACCGTCACGTGGTTGGCTCGACATCAACCGGACCAACTGGTTATGGCGCTTGAATTGGCAGAACTGGTGGCGCAGTTAAATATGGACCAGCCGTCGGTACAAGCGGGCCTTATTTACCGCCCGATACGCGAAGGACGGATATCTGAACAACAGGCAGAGTCTTTGTGTGGTGCGGAAGCCTGCCGTATCGCCGTAGCGGTTGCCCAGATGGCGACCACCAGCCTGTTGGAAATGTCCAATTCGCCATTGCAGGAAAAAGAGCAACAGGATCAGGTCGAAAACATTAAACGGATGCTTGTCTCCCTTATTGATGACGCCCGTGTAGCAGTGGTGAAACTGGCGGAACGGGTGGCAGCACTGCGCCGGGCAAAAACCTATGAACCGGAAAGACGGCAGCGGGTTGCGCAGGAAGCGAGTCGTGTGTTTGCCCCGCTGGCAGGCCGTTTGGGTATCTGGCAGCTGAAGTGGGAGCTGGAAGACCTGTCGCTGCGCTATACCCAGGAAGACGTCTACCTGGACATCGCCCGGCAGCTGAAAGGCAAACGTGCTGAGCGGGAAGTGCAGGTTGAACACATGATCGACCAGGTGCGTGGATTGTTGCGCGGCCATGGCATTGACGCCGTGGTTTATGGGCGTGCCAAACACATCTACAGCATCTGGCGCAAAATGCAGAGTAAAAACGTAAGCTTTGACCAGGTTTATGACGTGCGTGCTGTCCGCATAGTGGTGAATACCCTTGCTGAGTGCTACGCCGCGCTAGGCGTCATACATACAACCTGGCGACATCTGCCAAGTGAATTTGATGATTATATTGCTAACCCGAAAGAGAATGTTTA
>CBDUMB010000379.1:0-3763 GCA_965368205.1 uncultured Pseudomonadaceae bacterium
ATCGACCACCACTCGACGCATACGCTGCAGCACTTTCTGATCGGCATCTGAACGGTCTTTGTTGCTCTCTAGGATATCCAGCGACCCTTTCATTACCGCTAGCGGGGTACGCAGCTCATGACCTGCGTCACGCGTAAATGTCCGTTCCCGCTCGATAAAATTTTCCAGGCGTGAACTGAATTCCTGCAGTGCCTCAACCATCAGGCGGGTTTCACGGTCAACGTCTTCAGGTGTGACCGGCACTTCTAGCCGCTGGGTAGAGCGAAAGTCGAACTGTTCAATGGACTTGGCCAGATTAAGCATGGGCGAAATCGCAGCGTGAGAAAGGCGATAAGTTAAAAACAGCAGGATATAAACGACCAGCAGAACAGCAGCCAGTGGCGCCAGGCCAAAATAGAATACCAGGTCAGCTACCTGAGCTTCTGCGAAAACAAGATAGAGCGTCTGCTCATTCTCACGGCTGACAAATATCAGTGGTTTGCCCTGCATGCCTTCCGCTCGACCAAACCCTGGCTCAAGCGAGCGCATGTTCTCAGGCACCGCGGAGTAGTCGTCCCCTTTGGCAAGATAACCCACCATATTGCGCACGTTTGGCAGAGGATGTGCGGGATCCTGTTGAACAACTTCCCAGTAATACTCCGCTTCGGTTTCAAGCGCTTCCCGGGTCAACACGTTTTCAACAATGACATACGTCATCAACACGCCAATCAACGCAGCAACACTGATCAGCAACACCTGCAACGCATAAACACGGACCAGCTTGGCCCGTAGACCGAGCTTAGTGGTGGCTGAAGAAGTGGGATGGTTGTCTTTTATGGGTGTTCCCCGAATCTGGCCGCGCCATCAGTAACGCCAGTACAACATATCAGGTCTGCTCTTGAGCTTCGACCAATACCTCTGAAGACTGCGTCATGGCTAACGCCCATTTGGCCAGAGCAAAGAACAGCACGAACCAGGTAACGCAAATCAGCGGGGTGAGTGCCAGTTCCTGCACGATCACCGAGCCGAAACGTTCACCTGACAGATAGGTCACTGGCGCAAAGGCACCAACAACCAGGGATCCGATCAATGTGTGATCACGAAACAGCGCCATAGAATGATTAATCGTGAGCCCCAGACCGACCCAGAGCAGACCAATCCAATAGGGGGCAAGCGTGTACTCCGGGTAGAGCAGTATCCCCGTCTTAACCCAGACGTTATCTATCAGGAGACCCGCGCACAACGCAACCGTAGCCAGCGCAAGGTCGGCTCTTCGGGTCGGGCTGAACCAGATCAGCACCAATAACGGTACCATGGCCCCTATTGCCAGCCAGTGCAGACCATAAGCGCCAGCGCCGACGACGCTGCTGAACCAGACAATCTGGAAAAATACTAAATTGAGGAAAAATGGCAGATTCAAAGTGATCTCCTGAAAAGTGGACGCTCAGATAATTCAATCAGGCAGCGCTGGCGCGGCCTTTCGCATCAGCACGACTGGCCGCCATATGCAGCAGGTGCTCAGCACAATGCAGCCCGGTGATAAAACCATCTTCGTGTGTACCGTAGCCGGAGTAGGCTCCGGCAAAGCATATGTCCTGAGTTGAAACCTCTGACCAGCGACGCTGCAGAGCCTGGGCAGACTGACCAGCATGAGGAAGCATATAACTGCCCTGCCAGCGAACCCGTTGCGGCTCTCGAGAAGGGTTAACCGTGACAAAAAACTGCTCGCTACACGTGAGGCCCTGAATTCTGTTAATCCAGTAAGTGACAGAGTGATGACCGCTTTTTTCACGTGTCACATTTCGGCTTGCCCAGCACGTACGGTTTCGCGGCATGAACGACTGATCACCATGTAAAAACGCGTCACTGCGACGGGGGGTCGCCTGAGCCAACACGGCGCGCTGCTCAGCGCTTATGTCTGCAAGCATATGCAGGGCTTGATCGCTGTCGCAGGCAAGCACAACGGCATCATAGGATTCTGCCTGACCATCTCTGATCAGGTTCACCTGTCGGCCATCCCGGCTGATATCAGACGCCTTACTGTTCGTATGAATAACGCCAGAGAACTGTTTTTCAAAGGCCTGCAGATAGGCAGCTGAACCACCCGATACAACCTGCCAGTCTTTGCCACCGCGGTAATGCAGCAACTTCTGATTGCGCAGGTAATTCATCACCTCAGACAGTGGCATGTCGAGCGCGGATTCGGTGTGCCCGTGAAACGCGGAGATCAGCGGCAACAGATAAGACTGCACAAAGCGTCGACTGTAGCGCTTACCCTGAATATAGTCACCGAGGCTCTGGCCAGTACCTTGCAGAGCATCCAATTCAGCAAACAGGCGGGTCCGATCCTGCCAGATACGCCAGTACCCGGGCCTGAACAACTGACTGACCTTGCCGGTCATCGCTGCAAGACTGACGGTGCCAAACTCCAGGTCTTCAACCTGATCCTGAACGGACACGTCCATACGGGCTGCAATACGCTCCAGGTCTAAGCCATTCAGCCAATGGTGAAAGCCTGGATAACCAACAGGGTTTGAGACAGAGAAGCCGGTATCGACGGTGACACTACCCTCCTGAACAGATAACAGGTGCGTATGTGCTTGACCACCAATACGCAGGCCGGCCTCGATCAGGTGGACTCTCATGCCACCCTGGTCAAGGTGCCATGCTGCTGACACGCCTGTAATACCTGCACCGATAACTGCAACTTTCAAAACAAACCGATCCTTTATTCGAACTGGCGCCATTGTCGGCCTGAGGGCGTGAAACCGGCGTCAATGTATCTGTCTCCAGGCTGCGACCGGGTCACAAAAAAGGCGCCCCACCAGATGCATCCAACTGGTCAGGGCGCCTTTCTAGGTGACCGTTTATCACACCGGCCTTAAAGCTATTTTTTGAGTGTCAAAAACTCTCGACGCAGGTCAGCATCGCTGCGGAACGCGCCGCGCATAACGCTGTTAATCATCTTGGAGTCGGTGTCCTTCACGCCACGCCAGTGCATACAGTAATGATCGGCTTCCATCACAATGGCCAATCCGTCCGGCGCCATTTTGTCTTCTAACAGATCGGCTAATTGAGCGATCGCTTCTTCCTGAATCTGCGGTCGCGACATGACCCAATCGACCAACCGTGCGTACTTGGACAGTCCGATCAGGGCAGAATCTTCATCTGGAAGAACACCCACCCAGATTTTCCCCATGATCGGGCAAAGGTGATGGGAACATGCACTACGAACGGCAATTGGACCGACGATCATCAGTTCGTTCAGACGCGATACGTTTGGAAACTCTGTGACTGCAGGTTGCTCAGCATAACGACCAGCAAACACTTCCTGCACAAACATCTTAGCCACCCGCTTAGCCGTGTCTTGCGTGTTGTGATCGTTTTCAACATCAATCACCAGTGACTTGAGCACTTCCTGCAATTTCTCTTTGACTTCATGCTGAAGCTCTTCAACTTCGTCAGCATGCATATAGCGACGGATGTTATCGTTGGCAAAATATCGCTCACCTGCTGCTTCCAGCCTGGCACGGATTCGTTCGGACACCGGCTTGCAGGAAGCCATTCGATTCTGTTCAATCGCCTTCCTGAGGACAGGCTCAACTACGGAGTTCATAAGCAGTTCCACTTTAAGAGTCCAGACACCCTAGGGTGGCGATCGTGAAGGTGACGTGAACTGCTGGCAAACAAGTAAAGACACGCAAATGTATAGAGAAAGACAAAACCCAGACCCAACGCTTGAATTCAGCGACGCGCAATTGCAGCAATACCAGCAGGACGGATA
>CBDUMB010000380.1:0-3761 GCA_965368205.1 uncultured Pseudomonadaceae bacterium
AAAACCGTCGAAAAAAAATAGGCGACAGAAAACTTGGTTCGCGCAGGTCTAATTAAATACACATCAATTGTTTCGGGAGGAACAATCATGCCACACGCACCACTTTTGAATCTCCTAACGCTGGCGGTACTGTCTATCACTGCTTTCACAACCCCCGCCTCAGCAGATTACAGATCCAACGTTTCTAATACGTGCCTGAATACTGCCACAACAATGAAATCTGCCTGTCGCGCCGACACTGTCGACAACTATTTTGAAAACATCGCCAGGTGTTTAAACAATGAAGACACGCAAGGCTGTAAAGTCGAAGCCCGCCAGACTTATCGCGAAGATCGACACGAGTGCGCAGATGAATTCACAGCGCGCAATGTACTATGCGAAAGGTTGCCGGATACAGGTCCGTACATCGCAGACCTGGATCCAGAAAATTTCACTGGAGCATGTGTAGCAGGCAACACCTATTTCCCGCTTGTTCCCGGCACCGTGACCACTTTTGTTAACCCAACCGAGGAGGAGCCGGAGACCATTATTGTGACCGTCACCGCAGATACGCGAGAAATCGACGGCATCGAAGCCATGTTTGTCAACGACCGGGTGTTTGAGGGCTGGCCGGACGCAGATGGTAATTTGGATGAAGACGCAGAGCCAATAGAAGATACCGACGACTACTATGCTGTTGCTGACAACTGTGACGTGTATTACCTGGGAGAAGTGGCCCAGAATTTTGAAGATGGTTATCTGACCGATCTGGACGGCTCGTTTATCGCAGGTGAGGACGGTGCACAAGCCGGCATCATCATGCTGGCCGATCCCGGCTCCAACCTCGGCCGCGTCTATCGGCAGGAATTCGCACTGGGCGATGCAGAGGATGCAGCCGAGATAATCAGCGTCAGCGCTGATATCGACCTAAACGATTCACCCTTCCCGAACGTCCCTGTGACCTGCAATGGGGCTTGCCTGCAGACTGATGATTTTGTCGGGACAGAACTGGACAGTGGCGAGTTCAAATATTACGTGCCCGGTATTGGCGTTATCGCGGAAACCGACTTAGAGGGTGAGGTTGTTCTGAAGCTCATAAAGATAGAAACGGTGGATCTCGACTGAGTCTCCGCAGAGGGCAGGACAGTTGGCGCACAGACCCTATCCTGCCCTTTCAGAGCCAACCTTTATCTTTTCCGCAAAAAATCACATCTCTGCGATTGATTTTGACCATTCGACTCCTCTAAGCCTAAAGGATTACTTCGTTGTCGTTCAAAAAGAAGCCACTTTGCTGAAACAAATTGATACAAACACGCCTCGATGTACTCTAGACCGATCAGACAGGCTGACAAAGCTTATCTTCGGTGCCGCCTGCGTCACTCTGGCGCTCCACTTCATTGGACTCGGCATCTATCCCCTGCTCGGCACCACTGAAGGCAGATACGCCGAAATGGCCAGAAAAATGTATTTCAGCGGCCAGTACCTGATGCCTATGTTCACCGATACCGAACCATTCTGGGGTAAACCGCCACTTTCAATCTGGCTACAGGTCGCGAGCATGCACATCTTCGGTGTGACTGAATTTGCCGTGCGCCTGCCTGCATGGCTGTGTTCTGTGGCTACAATCGCATTGACCCACCACCTGGCTAAGGACCATTTTGGCCTTCGCGTGGCCGCCCTTAGCGTGCTGGTCCTGAGCAGTAGTTATATGGGCTATGTGGCGCTAGGTAAGGTCCACACGGATGCCGCTCTGACCTTTTCTGTCACTCTGGCGCTGGTAGGTTTGTACCAGTGGCTGAGCAAACACCAGCTCACCTGGTACCTCGCCGCCATTTTAGGCCTGACCCTGGGCTTACTGGCAAAAGGTCCAGTGACCTTCATTTATGTGGGGCTGCCGGTCGTGCTCTGGCTGCTGATCACCAGACAGCTTTGGCGCCCGACAACCTGGCTGGCACTGGGTAGTGCGGCAGCCGTCGCAACGCTGCTGGTTGCACCCTGGTACATCGCTGCAGAAAACGCCTATCCCGGATATCTCGAATATTATCTACAAGGTGAACACTTCCATCGTTTTATTGATTCCGGATGGATGGGCGATTTATACGGTGCGGGCCATGCTGAACCTCGCGGCACCATCCTCCTGTACGCCCTGGAAAGCCTTTTACCCTGGAGTCTGCTGGTGCCACTGCTGATTTTTGCCCGGTACATCGGCGGGTATTGGCAGTCGGGTTTACGTCTGAGACTGGCCGAAACAAATCCTCTGGTACTCTACCTCCTGTGCTGGGCAATAGGTCCGCTGCTGTTTTTCACCTTCTCTGCTAACGTTGTCCCGCCGTATGTCATGCCCACGCTCACCGCCTGGTCAGTTATTTTAAGCCTGCTTCTGGCACAGCTCTTAAGCCAACGCAGGAAACACGTTATCCCGGTGCTTTTTGTTGTTGCGCTGGCGATACCCACGGTCAAGCTGGTGCAGAACAGCAACAGTGATTTCTGGTATGACGAGGCGCGCAACCAGAAGGGACTGGTAGACACTTTGGTTAAGTTGCGCAGCACTGAAGATGCGGACGTCGTGTTTCTCGGCAAACGACTGTATACCGCAGAATTCTACGGCAGCGACTACACCTATACCCGGGATCCAGCCAACCTGACCTTCGCGCAGCCGATCTATCTCGTTACACGCAGCGGCCGACCTTCTTATACGCCGGGCCCCCATTGCCAGGTACGCGGCGAGGTCCACGGCTACACTATCCATTTCTGCGAGCCTGCCTTTGCAGAACTGGCAGGCAGTTCCGTCCGCTGATGAAAGACCAGTCAAAACAAAAACTAAGCATTATTGTACCGATGTACAACGAAGCCCAGTGTATCAACGCTTTCTTCCAGCGCCTGCTTGATGTAATCGCGCCTCTGAATTACACCTACGAGATCATCTGTGTAGACGACGGTAGTACTGACGCCACCTGCGCATTGATCAAACCCTGGATCAGCATCAACCCGAATATTAAAGTTATTCGACTGACACGAAACTTCGGCAAAGAACGTGCCCTGGCTGCTGGCATCGACCACGCTAGTGGCGATGCCGTGATTCCCATTGATGCTGATCTGCAGGACCCTCCAGAGGTGATACCAGATCTGTTAGAAAAATGGCGTGAAGGGTTCAAAATGGTCATTGCCTCTCGCTCCAGCAGACCAGGTGATACCCGCTTTAAACGTCTGTCTGCGCTGGGCTTCTATCGCATCATGAACCACTTCAGTGAGATGGCGTTACCTGCCAATGCCGGCGATTTCAGATTGATGGATCGCTGTGTGGTTGACGCCTTGAAGCAACTGCCGGAAAGAACACGTTTCCACAAAGGTTTGTTTGCCTGGCTGGGTTTCGAAACCGCAACGGTTTACTACGCACGCCCTGAACGCGTCATGGGGCAAACCAAATGGCATTACTGGAAGCTATGGAATTACGCGTTGGAAGGGATTTTCTCGTTTTCCACAGCGCCACTGAAATTATGGACCTATGTTGGCATAACCACAGCGTTCGCGGGATTCATGTATGCAATCTATACCGTGGTACGCACGTTAACACTCGGGATCGACGTACCTGGCTACGCATCACTCCTTGTCATCCTATTGATATTAAACGGCTTCTGTTTAATCGGCATTGGCGTGCTCGGCGAATACATCGGCAGAATATTCATAGAGGTGAAACAGCGCCCACTCTATCTAATCGATTCAATCCAACAAACTCAGGAGAATTCACAGATCGAGTTCATTGACCTTTCCATCCCCACGCG
>CBDUMB010000381.1:0-3756 GCA_965368205.1 uncultured Pseudomonadaceae bacterium
ATGCCGAAGCATTGGCGGAGCGGGAGCAGGTGATTATGGATACGCGTCCACACATCCATTATGTGAATTTGCGTGAACATGGTTATTTGTTGCTGGATATCGATGCAGAACGTACCCGAGGTGAGTTCTGGTTTGTCGACAGCATAGTCGAACGCGGAGGTGGCGAGCGCCTTGCGGCAGCGTACACCACGCAAGCAGGTGCCAATCACCTGGTCAGAGATTGAGCGCCGGACGTATCCTGCCTAGTGAAAGCCGCGGTCGATGACCGCGTCGACGACTTCTCTGGCAATGTCCAGCACAGACGTTCGCCAGGCGGCGTCGTCAGGATAGAACGCGTCCATCATCCGCTGCTTGGTTTGTTTGCCCAGAGTGCTGTCAATGTCTCCATAGCGGTGCAGCCACTGGTCCTGTATCAGCGACTGGATAACTTCTAACGTGCTGACTGTGCCGTATTCCAGGCCCTGGCCTAACATCTTGCGGGCACTGCGAGCTTGTGCGCCTGAAATCATCGACCCGGCAACCTCAACAGAGACTGAGTCCGCGGATCCCATATTGACAACCCGATCTCCCCATAGCTGTTCTGCGCGTTGAAGCATCTCCGAGGCTGGGTCAAGTTCCACAATACATTGTGCGGTACCGTAATCACCCAGCGCCGTATGAATATCGACCCAGACAACATTACGTTCCGCTAAATGTGTATGGACCAATTCCTGGATGCGTAGGTTGGACCATTGCGGCTCAATGCCCCCGTAAAACTGCCCGCCTGTAAATTCATACTGGCCACCACTTAAAGCGGCTTGCAGCCAGCGAGGATCTTCCGGGTGCTTGCGGCTCAACTCGAGCAGTTCAGAGATGATCGAAGCTGAGGTTGCCGCGGACCAGTCTTCTGGTTCTACCATAGAGGCAAGTTCCTGATAGCCGCTGTTCTTTGGATGGGGTTTGCTGTGATCAATGAAATTACGATTCAAATCTACATTGTTTTCATTGACCCGACGCTGCCAGGCAAAGCCATAGGGATTTACGCCATGAATCATCAGCAGCGATATGTTGTTGGTCCGTTCCGGCAGCCCTTCGTCCAGCAATGCACATTGTACAAAAGATCCACAATAACCTTCGATGCCATGGGTACCCGACGATATAACCAGCACATCTTCGCTCTGTGGCGCGTTCCAGAAAGCAACATCCATAGCGATGTCACCATCCGGTCCGCTTTCGGGATGAGGGTAGGTCATGTGCTCAGCATCGCCGATGCGGCTTAAAAAAGCCTCGCGAGCCGATTGATAGGTGTAATTGTGAGCTGTCCGCATATTCGTCTGGTTTTCTGTGCAGGTGGAGGATAGGATGCGCGGCCCTTTCAGGGTCCTTATAGTCCCAGAGTACACCCTATGTCTGACCCCCGCACGCCCGTCACTTTCAAAAGCCTCAACCTGCCAAACACACTGCTGACGGCGTTGGCGTCGGTGGGTTATGAAACACCGTCACCGATCCAGATACAGGCCATACCTCGATTGCTTGACGGACAGGATCTGCTCGGCAACGCGCCGACAGGCACGGGTAAGACAGCGGCCTTTGCACTGCCGTTGATCAGCCGCGTAGACATCACTCGGCCCCAGGTGCAGATTCTGACTTTGACTCCCACACGTGAGCTGGCGCTGCAGGTTGCAGAAGCCTTCCAAACCTATGCGGCAGGCATCAAAGGTTTTCATGTTCTGCCGATTTACGGTGGGCAGGATTACGGCCCACAATTGCAGCGGTTGAAGCGCGGCGTGCACGCGGTTGTGGGTACGCCTGGGCGGATCAGAGACCATCTGCAAAGGGGTACATTGAAACTCGATTCTCTGCAGGCTGTTGTGCTTGATGAGGCCGACGAGATGTTGCGCATGGGATTCATCGATGAAGTTGAATGGATCCTGCAGCAAACGCCAAAGACACGCCAGATGGCCCTGTTTTCTGCGACGATGCCTAAAGCCGTACAATCCATTGCCCGCCGTTACATGCGGGATCCTTACGAAATCTCCATACAGGCGAAGACCGCCACCGCGGAAACTATTCGTCAGAGATTCTGGTTGGTGGGCGGCTTGAAAAAGCTGGATGCGTTAACGCGCATTCTCGAAGTGGAGCCGATAGATGGTGTGCTGATTTTTGTCCGCACCAAAACAGCCACATCTGAACTGGCTGATCGGTTGGAAGCGCGCGGATATTCCGCCGCAGCCATGAATGGTGATATGCCTCAGCGGCAGCGTGAACAAACCGTTGATCGATTGAAAAGCGGGGCCCTGGATATTCTTATCGCCACAGATGTCGCCGCGCGAGGCCTGGATGTCGATCGCATCAGCCACGTGATTAACTACGACATCCCTTACGATACCGAAGCGTATATTCACCGCATCGGACGCACCGGAAGGGCGGGCAGGTCTGGCGAAGCGATTCTGTTTGTCGCGCCGCGAGAAAGGCGCATGTTGAATACCATTGAGCGCGCCACACGGCAGAAAATTGAACCGTTGAAGCTGCCCACTACAGAAACGGTGAATAACAAGCGGATTGCTGATTTCAAACAGAAGATCACCGACACGCTGGCGGCCGGTGAGTTGTCTTTCATGCAGAACCTGGTTGAACAATACCAGCAGGAACATGACGTTCCAGCGTTGGAAATTGCTTCTGCGCTGGCACAACTGGCGATAGGCGATGTGCCTCTGTTGCTCAGTCATGATAAAGCGGGCGCGTTCCGATCCTCGGACGCGCGTTCCGAGCGCGCATCTGGTCCCGAGGCTCGACCGCGTAAAGAACGGCGCAGCCGGTTGGATTTTGATTTTGAAACGTTTCGCGTCGAAGTGGGTAATGAGCATGGCGCAAAACCAGGCAATATTGTTGGCGCTTTGGCCAATGAAGCAGGTATAGGCTCGGATGCGATTGGCCGGGTGATTGTTCAGGACAGCTACAGCACGGTTGAGCTGCCTGAGGGGATGCCTGATGAACTCTATCGTGATCTGCAGAAGGTCTGGGTCTGCGGCCAGATGTTGAAGATCAGCCGGGTTGATGATCCGTCTTCATTGCCCGTGGGAGATGCCACCCGGCCGGTGCAGAAACGTCAACGTGTGCCTTCGTCAGGTACACACCAGCAGCAGAAAACCGCTGATGCGAAAAACGTAAAAAGTGGCAAACGGAAAAATAAAAAAGACAAGGCAGGCAAAAAAGACAAACGGCGCGGGAGCAAGAATGCGAAGTAAACGCATCCCACGTTCGACAGGTGCTTGTCAGACTTGAATAGCACAATGTCCGCTGTCATTGTGCTGATATGAATCAAGCATTCCCCGAAAATCAACCCATCGGTAACTGGTATCTCTTTATTGGTGATGGCATTTGCCTGAAAGTCTCTTCCGACCTGGTTCTGGGTGAAGATGAAAAAGGCCTGGTTGTCCTTAACCCTAAGCAGGCAGGTTACGGTCTGCTGAAAATACGCAAAGATGATGCCGGGCGGCTGCTGTTAAAAAATATCAGCAGGCGCCACGTACTCGATTGGCAGAAAGGTAGCGCAACCATGGTGGGTGGAGAGTTTGCCCTGGTAGCCGGTTCAAAGATTGTGCTGCCAAACAATGAACTCTATCTGAATCACGAAATGCAACGTGGCCAGGTCAGCGCACATATTATTGTCCAGGAAAGTGAGCCTGCGGTTGAGCAGGTTGAGGTGCTGGTAGAAGTTATCCCGGAAGCACTTGCTGACAAAGTGGTTGGCCCGAAACGAATTGAACCCGCAAC
>CBDUMB010000382.1:0-3726 GCA_965368205.1 uncultured Pseudomonadaceae bacterium
TCGATGACCCACAACCGAAGCCGCACATTGAATCAGCCGCGGCTGTCCCAGTGCGCCTACAGGGCTTTCAGGAAAGCGACGAGTTGACTTGTTTGTTCAGCCGTCAATCTGAAGCGGGGCACGCTGTGGGCATCTGAATTCTGATAGTGGGCGAGTACCTGCTCGAGTGTCTGCAGGCTGCCGTCGTGCATATAAGGCGCCGTGTGGGCGATGGCGCGCAGGGTAGGTGCTCTGAAGGCTGTGTCGTTGCTGCCGACACCGGTGATATGGAATGCAGGTTCTGTCTGTGCCTGGATGTGTGAAATCGGGCCGGAAAAGGTGAGCGCAGCGTGGCATTCACTGCAACCCAGTTTTTCTGAGAAAAAAAGTTCCATGCCTGCATAGGCATCTGCACTTAACGCGGCTCTGTTGTCATTGAATAACAGGTCGTCGAACGGGTTTGCCGGTGGCCGCAAGGTGCGAACATAACTTGCAAGGGCCTGGATAACACGAGTCGACGTGATCTGGCGATCGTTAAAAGCGGCTTCGAAAAGAGTGAGATAAGTATCGTCTGCCTGCAGCAGAGCAAGGCCTGCTTCGGTAAAGCCCATCTCTACCGGGTTTGTATTGAATAAAGGTCGGCTGTGCTGCGCTTCAAGGCTGCGCACACCCTGGTCAGTCCAGCCGTAACTCGAATTGTAGGCCGTGTTGTACAAAGTAGGCGTGTTAAAAGCGAGTTCCTGCCCGAACATGTTAATCGCGCGAGGCAAGCCATCGGTGAAGTGTTGTTCAGGTTTGTGGCAGCTGGCGCAGCTATAGGTCTGGTTTACAGACAGGCGTGTGTCGCTGAACAACAGCTCTCCCAGCTTCGCTTTCTGCGGGGTAAGGAGATTGTTATCTGGGATTAAAGGCGCGGGTAAGACGTCAACGGGCGCCTGTGCCAGAGCCGACCCCGCCAGGCTGAGCAGCAAAATGACCCTGCTGCACAGCTTCACCAAGTGCGGGTATTGTTGCTGGATAAATCGCTGGTGATTTTTGCCAGCCGCTTGCGCTCTTCTACCCATTGGGCGAACGCCTGGGCGTCTTCAGACAGATCATTACTGTTGGTCTGGTGCCAGGTATCGATGCTGACCATAAGTTGGTCTGCCAGCGTCGGCGCTTCGCGAAACAGGGTCATATACGCGCGCTGGGTTTTGTCGTACATGCCCAGTGCCAGATAAGCCTCGGCTCTGTATTCGGTGGCCTGGTGAAAATCGGGTTTGATGTCCAGGGCGTAGTTGTAGGCACCAATGGCTTTGCGGTAATCGCCGGTTTTGCGCAAGGCGTAACCCAGTTCATTGGCGGCGCGATAATTCTGCGGATCCAGCTCCAGTGCTTCACCCTGTTTTGTAACGGCTTTACTGAAGGCCTTGAGGGCTTTTTCTTCCAGCTTTGCGCGCGCCTTGTCCGTGGACGCCGCTGCAGCTTTGGCTTCCAGCTTTAATCCTCGGTCCCTGTGTTTGATGCCGGTCTTCAATGCTTTAGCTGACATCTCGACAGGGTCCTGACCATCTGTGCCGTGATCTGCCACACTGCCAGCGCCTGAACCGGCAGCGACTGCAAATGTCGTGATCAGTGCAAACATGCTGGCGCTCAGCGCCGCAGCGCAATGATGAGCTTGGATTTTTAGAATTTTCAATGGGCTGTCCTGTTGCGCTTCAAGGCTGCGTTGATGAAGGTTTGAGGATATGCTCTCGTTCCCAGTTTTTCCATGGTTGTAAATCATGTTCAAAAAGACATTTATCATTGCTTGTCTGGTGGTCTGGCCGTTCAGTCAGGTGTTTGCGCAAAGCGCCGCAACAAAAACCATGCAGACTGATGCCGCGGTTAAGTCTGCACGAGCTGTCATGGACAACTTCATGACCCATTTCAACGCCCGTGATGCAGTGCGTTGGGCTGACACGTTGCTGTTTCCCCACGTGCGTATTGCCAGCGGCGGTGTGACTGTGACGCCGACGAAAGCTGAGTTTGTCGCAAATATGGATTTTGCGGCGTTTGCGGAGACATTCAACTGGAGCCATAGCGCCTGGGATAACATCGAGGTGATTCAGGCAGGTCCGGATAAGGTGCACTTCAAAGTGCAGTTCTCGCGCTTTAACCCGGCTGGAGAACGCTATGTGACTTTTGACTCCCTCTATATCGTGCAGCGTGAAGGCGATCGTTGGGGTATTCGCGCACGATCGAGCTTTGCGCCCTGATGCAGCCTTTCTACGATGATCTGGATAATCACCTGCCACACGCCTCGGATCTGGCCCAGGCCAGCGTCCCTATGGGCATGCTGTTGGCCTGGTGTGCCAGGATGCAGTTATTGAGCCCAGCCTTTTTGCAGGCACATGCACAGCTTGTGTTGCGGATACAGGTAGAAGAGGCGCTGGGCAGCGAGTTGCTGGTGGCCGCCGGTGGGCGCCTGGATAAAACCTGTTTCAGCGAGCAAGGCCAATCGTTTCTGGATCGTTTCTATCCAGGCTATTTTGATCTTTTCTGCGCTGAATTTGGGGATCAACCTTACAGCGTGAAAGACACCTGGGATAACTATCGCCGCATAGCGCCGGTATTGACCGAGGCGCTGATGGGTAAAGCGGTTGAGCCGAAGAGCGGAATACTCAGTCGCCTAACACAATTTTTAAGAGGTTGAGGGTGACTTTCAAGTTGCGGGAAATCGAAGTATTCAGGCCCTACAGTACCGAAGTGCCGGAGGATCTGCTGTGGTCGATGGATTTCTCGGAACAGGAGGTCGATCGCTGGCTGAACTCGGATCTGCTGCGTGTTGCCAAGCTGGGAGAACAGGTAATGGGTGTGTATGCAATGGATGTTGCTGACAGCGTTACCTATCTTCTACACGGCGTTGTTGTCGCGACGCATGCACGCAAGCAGGGTTTAGGTCGCTGGTTAGTTGGCCATGCGTTGGGTGTCGCGGAGTCGAAAGGTGCTCGTGGTGTTCTGTTTCCTCACTCGACACATAACCGGTTTTTAGGTGGCATCGGCTTTGTTGGTGTGGACGCGGGCCAACGCTTCGATATGTATCAGGAATAGATATGGATGACTCTCCCACGCGGCCCTATGACGAATACATTGAGTATCCGCTGGGTGAAATGCGTAAGCGTGCAGAAGCTTTTGCAGGAGATATTGCTCGACGCCGCTCTGTTCGCAGTTTCAGCCGTGCGCCTGTGCCTCGGGAAATCATTGAGCAGTGTATTGCGGCGGCGGCTGCAGCGCCGTCCGGTGCCAATCGTCAGCCCTGGCACTTTGTCGCGGTGGCGAATGCTGAAGTAAAAGCGAAAATCCGCGTGGCAGCTGAAGCCGAGGAGCAGCGTTTCTATCAGCAGCGCGCCCCAAAAGAGTGGTTGGATGCGCTGGCGCCGCTGCAGACAGATGCACATAAACCTTTCCTGGAAGATGCCCCCTGGTTAATAGCGGTGTTTGCTCAGCGTGTGCTGCCGCTGGCAGACGGTACCCAGGCGAAGAATTACTATGTGCCTGAAAGCGTTGGCATAGCAACAGGCTTTCTGCTGGCTGCGTTGCACAATGCGGGCCTGGCAACGCTGACCCACACGCCTTCACCGATGACGTTTCTGCGCGACGTGCTGGGTCGGCCCAAGTCAGAAAGGGCTTATATACTTGTTGTTGCAGGGTATCCGCAGGACAACGTTGAAGTGCCTGATATCAAGCGCAAGGCGTTGCAGGAAGTGGCTGAATTCTGGGTTTAGA
>CBDUMB010000383.1:0-3726 GCA_965368205.1 uncultured Pseudomonadaceae bacterium
CACCAGGTGTTGTGCCAGCAAACTGGTAATCCGGGTGAAAACTGGCGATCTGAAAAACACCGTTGAATTCTGGGTGTTTCAGCAGCCGTTCTGCTTCAGAAAGATATTCATTGTAGTCGTAGAAGTTGCCCAGAACATTTGGGTGTATCAGCAGCGTGGTTTCGATCGAGGGGGTCGTCAGCAGTAGATTCAGCTCGTTTTCGAGAGCATGTGTCAGTTCGGCTTCAGTTGTTGCCCCGCTGACCTCATAGCGGATACCGTCATTGAGTGATACCCGCCGGGCAAATGGGCAGAGGTTCAGGCCTATAACAAACTGGCTTAACCAATGCTCTACATGACAGACGACTTCTGCTTCGTCCATTTCAGGGCTTGTTTGACCACACTTGCCGACCACCCAGGAATACTGCGTTTGTTTGCATGTTAAGCAGGGCGGCGTCCGGCACGTCCAAAGGATTGTGCTCGAGAATAATGAAATCTGCCAGCATACCTGGTGCCAACTGGCCTTTGATTTCTTCTTCCCTGGTCAGGAAGGCACCTTTGGCGGTGTAAGCACGTAGTGCTTCAAACCGCGATATTTTTTCCTCCGCCCCGAAAACTGCACCTGACATGCCCTGCCTGGTGGTCGCTGCGTAAATGCCAACCCACGGTCCAAGCGGCAGGATATCACTGGACATGGCAACGTGGATGCCATGGCCCATTGGACTTGCCATAGGGTTGTTGGACTGTAGACGCTGTCCATCAAGATATTCTGTATATCTGCCTTCCAGGGTATACATGAAATTAGGCTGTTGCGTGATGGCAATACCGTTCGCCGCCATGTTTTCCATAGTCTGCGTGCCGGGTTTGATCGTGAAGTGATTCAGATAGTGGCGGTGGTCTTCACGAGGCATGTCCACCAACGCTTCGCTCAGATAGTCGACCACCAGTTCAATGGCTGCATCGCCAATGGCATGAATACCCATCTGCCAGCCCTGCTGATGTACATTCCGGATCAAAGCGCGCAGATCCCCCTCGGTCATATTCAGCTTGCCCCGGTACTCATCTTCGCCGCGGTAGGGTTTGGTTGTGTAAGCCGCAGGACCGGTGAAACCTCCATCAGCAAATATCTTGATAGCACCCACGCGCAGATGCGCATCACCGTCACCACTTTTCTGTCCAAACGCGGACATCTTTTCGTCTCCGGCGTAAGCCAGCTGTACCGCAGCTCTGGGCAATCTGCCCCGATGTGTTGCGTAGATGTGTTGCCATTCCGGGTAGTAGTCAACGCTGGTTGAAGCCTCAACAATGGAAGTGATCCCCAGCGCAAAGAGGTTCTGCAGTTCTTCCACCAGGCTTGGACGTAATTCCTCGTAGGTAGCTCGGGGTACCAGTTTGCCCACCAGTTCTTCATGACGTTCACGAATGATGCCATTCAGCGCGCCTTTATCGTCCCGTTCAATGGTGCCACCTTCAGGGTCCGGTGTTTGCGCGTTTATGCCTGCCAGACGCAGGGCTTCGCTTGAAAATACTGCGCTGTGCGCACCGGCCCGGGTCAACATTATCGGATTATCTGGTGCGGCGGCGTCAAGATCAGCGATCAGCGGCCGGCGTAATTCCATTAAGGTATCTTCTGACCAGCCGTATCCGGTGATCCAATCCCCAGTCGGTAGTTGACTCGCCTTGGCGCGAATCAGATTCTGTATTTCGGCAATTGAAGTGACCTTGGTCAGGTCGATATATCGCTTGGCTTTTCCCGATATGTGAACGTGTGTGTCAATGAACCCTGGCATTATGGTCTGGCCCTGTAGATCGACCAACGTTGCCTTGGGATAGCGTTTGCGCAGTGAGTTGCTGCCAACGTCCAGGACCTTGTTATCTGCGATAACTATAGCCTGGGCCTGTGTATTGGCTTCATCCAGCGCCAGAACTGTACCGTTGTAGAATAGCGTGTGGGTGATGTCGTGATGTGGATCGTTAGCGTCCGGTTCGGCAAAGATAAGCTGCGTACTGCCAGCTATCCATAGAAGGAGGATGAAAAAACCACGTTGTATTGTCATTGACTTCACTTTGATCAGGATCGCTCTGCATTAAACACCTGCTGGAGACGGCTGCCAAGACTGCAATTCAGGGTGCAGGGTTTGTAAAAAGCCTGAATGGTTCATAATTGTCCGCGATGCGCTTGAAATGAATCAGGCCAGGGTTGAAGATCAGGTGGCGGAAGTTTTCCCTGTTGCAGAAAAAGGAGTGTCGATGAGTGTTCTGGAAATAGATGTTTTCTGGTCGTTTCGCAGTCCATGGTCTTATCTGGCAACGCCCAGATTGAGACAGTGGCAGGACCAGTATGATTTACGGATTAACTTTCGGCCGGTTTATCCCATTGCCATTCGCACGCCGGATTTTTTTCTCAACATGAATCCGTTGTGGCCTACCTATTTTCAAACGGACCTGGCACGTGTGGCAGCCTATCTGGATCTACCGCTGACCTGGCCTAATCCAGACCCGGTCAGCCAGTATCGCGGTGATGACGGGCGCCCACGCACCAGCGAAAAACAACCTTATATTCATCGGTTGACCCGCCTGGGTGTGCTTGCAGCGGAACATGGGCGGGGCATTGAGTTTGCAGATGAGGTCAGCCGCCTGATCTGGCAGGGTACTGTGGATTGGGATCAAGGCGAGCATCTGTCCCAGGCCAGCCAGCGTGCGGGCTTGTCTTTACAGGAACTTGATGCCCAGGCGACAAGAGAGCAGGACAGAATAGAGGCTGTTATCGATAACAATCAGCAGGATCATGAGGCTTCAGGACACTGGGGTGTGCCAACCTGCGCCTTTCGTGGCGAACCCTTCTTTGGTCAGGACCGCCTGGACGTTCTGTTATGGCGGCTGCGTCAGGAAGGCTTGCAGAAAAAGGCGTCGAGCTAGCTGAAATATAGGAGAAGGTAAGCAATGGCCATTAAGCAACCAGTTCGATTGAAAGGTGCTCCTGGATCGCCTTATACAAGAAAAATGCTGGCTTATCTGCGTTACAGACATATTGGTTACCAGTTCCTCATCGGCAATCATGCCACAGACCTGGGGCTGCCTGAGCCAAAAGTTGAGTTATTACCCACATTTTATCTGCCCGACGAGCGGGGTGACTTGCAGGCGGTTGTTGACTCAACGCCGCTGATCAGGCGCTTTGAGGCGGAAGTCGACGGACGCCACGCTGTACCGGATAACCCGGTGCTCGGTTTTGTTAACTACCTGATTGAAGACTACGCGGATGAATGGTTGACCAAGGCCATGTTTCACTACCGCTGGTACTACGAAGCAGATATTAAAATGGCGGGCACAATTCTACCGCTGTGGCGATCGATACAGATGTCTGACGAACAACTGCAGAAAATGAGCGCTTATATCGCCGAGCGTCAGATATCGCGCCTGTATGTGGTGGGCTCTAACGACATAACGGCCCCGGTGATCGAAGACAGCTACAAAAGATTTTTGCAGATTTTTGATCAACTCATTCAAAAACAACCATTTGTGCTGGGCCGTCGCCCGAGTTCCGCTGACTTCGGGTTGTATGCGCAGTTGACTCAACTAGCCAAATTCGATCCGACACCTGCAGCGTTGTGTATGCAGGTAGCACCGCGCGTACACGCGTGGACAGATTTGTTAGATGATCAAAGCGGGAATGCTGCTTCAGCAGATGCCTGGATGTCCGTTGACCATGTACAAACGATACTCGGAGATCTGTTGACTGAAGTTGGT
>CBDUMB010000384.1:0-3721 GCA_965368205.1 uncultured Pseudomonadaceae bacterium
TAAAGAGTTAGTAACTCCTGACCTGAAGGCTGTTAAAGCACACCTGACCCCTTTACGTTCAGGCAACTAATTCAAACGCGTGGGACTCACTGACACAGCCGTTAACAGATAACTCAACCAGATGTTTACCAGCATAAAGCACCCGCGTAGTCAGCGGTTTAAACGGTAATTTTTTAGCAAGTTCGATTTCAGATTTGGCTTCAAGCTGCACATCTTTCAAGGCAAATACCTTTACCCCATAGCTGCCATTTGCTTTGAGGAAATGTACGCGCAGGGCAATCTTCAGTTTCTGCCGCTTTTTACTGTGCAGAACAGCACGCCAGCTGAGTGATTCTCCCAACACAACCCGCTTACTGACCTGCACCTTACTGATACTGAACTCGGGGGTTGCCGGATACCCGGTTAATGTCAGGGCATCACTGTCACCTGCTTTGAGCAGGGTGCGCAAACTATGGCGTGTCATCCAGTCCAGCTCATCAGCATCCTGGCGTGCCTGACCTTGCCAGTTCTGCAGCGTCTGCAAAACTAACTTCGCATCAATTTTACTGATGTCATTCAGCGTGTTGGCCACAGATCGGGTCACATACCGCGTTGGGTCAGCATGCAGGCTGTCTAACACCGAGACAATCTGTTCTGGTGGCAGATTGACCCGCCGTGCCCAGGGCAAAAAGGGTCGAATACCTTCCGAAGCCAGTCGCCGCACATGATAATTGTCATCTGCTGCCGCATCCCGCACAAAAGCCATACTGGGTTCAGGGAAATGGAGCAGGAAAGGGCGGATAGCATATTCAGCTGAAAATCTTTTAGTTGATTCGCGCAGAAAGTCTAAACCTGCCGCAAAATGTTTTTCGTTGCAGTGATTCAGCGCAATGCACTCACCAGGCACTACCCAGATGAATTGACCAAAATCATTGTCGCGCAGATCAGGGTCTAACGGTTCAGGCAAGGCAGCAAGTAACACCTCCCTCGCTTGCGCAAGATTATCAGGTAGGTATTCATTCAGGCACTGCGCCATCCAGTCTATGCGCGCCTTCAACTCCAACTCACCAAAGCGTCCCAGAACCTTACGTTCAAACGCTTTTCGACGGAAGCCCGGATACACTGCCGCCACGTTCCCGGAAAGTAACCCCAGGGTGCTGGAATTGAACAATTCGTCTTTCAGGGAGAAGGTAGATTCAGCTTTAATGCTCATGCACCGAATACTGACACAGCCAGTTAGGCAAACAAACTTAAAGAGAGATGATCTGCCTCATCTCAGTTGTCTCACCTTGATCCGCAAGCCCAACCATTTCTCCATAGGCACTGCGATGCACAAACGTCACGGACGTTACGCCGGCCTCGCGCAGTTTGTGCAATGCAGCGAAGCGACTTGGGAACCTTAAGCGTTTGCCGCCTTTGCCGGTGACAGGCAACAGGTTAGTTCCACAGGCCGCAAAAACCAGGTAGATCATCGGGTCTACGGCATGCACTTCCAGCAGCGCGTCTTCAGGCAGGTTGTCCAGTGAGACCTGTTGCATCTTAACGTCCCTCGACAACCTGAGCCGTTGGCCAGAACGTGAACTGACCCGGCAACACGTAAACGAGGCCAACAAGCAATGCAATCGCGGCCAACAAACCAACAGCAACAAGGATGATATCCAGGCGGTGCAGCCTTTCAAACTGCTGCTGGTCACCCATATCTCGGGCGAGGTTGATGGCAGGAATCAGATGCTGACCCACGTAAAATGACAGCGTCATCACACCCGCAATAGCCAGCATTACCGTTGAATAAATCAGCGGTACAGCGCTGAAGAAAGACCCAACCGCGCAGACCAAGGTGAAAAACGCTCCGCCAACAACGGCAAACCGATGATATCGCAGCCAGAAGCGGCGCAGCAAAATCGCACTGGATTCAGCGGACAGGGTAGACACAACCAGCGGCGCTATGGCGCCTGCGCCAAACATCAGCGCACCGAGGTATGCCGCCAACAGACAGATATATCCCGCCATGAGATAGGCTTCTGCAAGGTGATACATATTTTGACAGACTGCTTTAGAACAATACCCACAACCCTACAGACGCGCAGATGAAGACCATGTCAACGGTGGCGCCTCATTGTGGAACGAGAGGAGCCGTCATATAAGTCAGGTCATCTGCAACGCTGGCATCACCAACAGCAAGCGGGCCCATGCGTCCCTGCAGTCGATCGAAAAGCCCTTGCACAATGTTGTGTGCCAACTGGGTATGAATATCCAGGATCCGCCCGTAAGGAAGATCGTATCTGGCGCACCACAGCTGTCGATGAGTTTCTACATCATCAAGACTGACCGTTACACGCAAAAACTGCCCGGAGACAATCAACGTGCCACTGAGCACAGTACGCGCACCAACGCGACCGCCCACTTCCAGATCGGTAAAACCATTTCGCTGTATGCGCGCTGCATGGTCAAGACTGACCACCTGAGCGCTGTGAGAGATTAACTCGTGGCATAACTCAAAACTCAGACCATCAATCAGGTACGGATCGCTGACATCACGGGAATAGTTTCGAAACGGCATAACGGCGATTGGACTGATGTCGTCACTGACACTGCCAGAATCCGGAAGCGTCAATACCGGCGCAACAAACTGATAACCAGTCTTGGCAATGGTTTTGATATATTTAGAAGTCCGGGCATCATCACCTAACAACCTGCGTAAGCGGCCGATGGATTGGTGCAGAGCATTATCGCCCACAACTTTGTTACCCCAGCCCTGACGCAAAAGCGTGCGACTGGCGACAATATTCGGCGCTCGATCTACCAGATGTTTTAAGACGCTGAAATCACGCGGTTCAAGTCTGCGCAGCTCCCCATCGCGCACGATACCATGTTGCCCCAGATCCAGATGACATTCGCCGATCTTCTGCATGCGTGGTTGCATACTCTGTGTCCTCCTGCTGGCTCATCCAGCCTGCAACGTCATCTATCCCGGCAATGTTTGTAACCACCGTTCAGCTGACGCCATTGTCCATTTTCTGCTTCAGCAGCCGAGATTTATAAATTATCCGGTCTGTTGAAGGCGTGTCCCGCTTAGAGCATAACAAGGCGTCGAAAAAAAACGATCAGAAAAACAATAGATTTTCGGAAGGACATAAAAAGGTCCACCAACTGATAGTCACTCTAACGGCGGAATCGCAAGAACACGCCAGCCAGTGACTTCAGGAGGTTAATATGTGGTACGTTGGTTAAAAATTACGATCTAGAAAAAGGGCGTGCAAGCGCCTTTTTTTGTGTCTTCATGTTTCTGAAACCTGTTATTCCAGCAGGTTTTCACCACCATCGTCTAACTGTTCAGGTTGCCGCCAGTAGCGAAACTGAGGCGTCCAGGCCGCTTCGCTGATGCCCGCCAGGGCCAGCAATGGCCAAGCCGCACAGTACAGATCTCCCGGACCAAACACGCAGGCGTTCTTACGCAGGATTTGGTCCCCGTGGCGCTCATAGACCACCGCACCTGGCATGTTCCCTGAGTCTGCGAGCACGGTCTGTTCCTGAATATAGGTTCCGCCACCATGGGAGGCCAGATTAAATCGCCACCCTCTGCTGCTGGCGAAAGTATGCTGCACCGCCGGCGTATCTTTCGATACCAGCACCACTGACAGCGCCGATTCAAGATGTGGCAACAATCCATTGAATCCGTCCGCCCAAAGGGTGCAATAACGACAACCCTGACCCATGTTATGAATCACCAGCAATTGCTGCT